>JAQIDA010000254.1 GCA_027858275.1 Candidatus Kapaibacterium sp.
GAATATGTTGACGTTAATGACATTGAAAAAATTTACTATGATGTGTATGAGAAAACACAAATCAAAAAAATTAGCAAAAAATAAAACTGTGCTTTTATCCCATTAAGAAGCTACTTTAACAAGAATTGTCATAATGTCTAATGAATCATTTGTCTCCTATAAAAAAGATACTAACTTATAGACATTTCTTGTTTCTAATATTCTAACAGAAAATCCGATCCCGATCGGATTTATTTACAGCCCAAAACACCCCCAATTTACATGCCCCAAAACCCTACTACAGCCAATCTCCGCAACAGCTCCGCACTCCCCAAAATCCATCTACGACATACTACAAATTACTTCTACAGCTTGTAATAAAATATACGACAAAAGATTCGGATTTTGTGCTATTGCGGAAGTGCCGGAGGAAGTTTAATTTAGTTTCAAATCTTATGATGAGATTTTGATAAGTTCTTTAATAATTGACAATGAGACGATTAAATGGAAATATTAATCGCTGACGATTCCGAAATGATTCGTGACAGTTTGAAAAAGCTGCTCGCATCAATTAAGGGAATCGACAGAATAGATGAAGCCGAAGATGTTCCTCACGCAATTGAAAGAGTGCGGAAGCTTCACCCGGACATGCTGATTTTGGATATTAAAATGCCCGGCGGCAACGGTTTCGATGTTTTAGAAGCGGCAAAAAAGATAGAAGACGCGCCACTGGTAATAATGCTGACCAATTTCCCGAATGAGCAGTTTAAGAAGAAGAGCTTTGAGCTCGGAGCCGACTACTTCTTCGATAAATCAACTGAATTCAGCAAGATATTGGCAGTATGCGACAGAGCAAGCAGGAAATTGAATTCTTAACGATATGATTGAGAATTCGATAAACTTAAATTGAAACAAAATAATAGATATAAGTACAAATTAATTTTATTCAGGAGTAATTATAATGTCAGATCACTCATTCAACCCATTCAAAATGGCACAGGATCAGTTTGACGCAGTAGCGGAGAAATTGGGCTTGGACGACGGCACACGCGACTTCTTGCGCACACCGAATCGCGAATATCATTTCAACATTTCCGTTCGCATGGACGACGGAACGTACAAAGTATTCAAAGGTTTCCGCTGCCAGCACAACGATGCTCGCGGTCCTGCCAAAGGCGGAATCAGATTCCATCCTCAGGAAACAGTTGATACAGTCAGAGCATTGTCAATGTGGATGACCTGGAAAACAGCTGTAGTTGATATTCCTTTGGGCGGTAGTAAAGGCGGCGTTATTTGTGATCCTCACAATTTGTCTCTCAGAGAACAAGAAGCGATTTGCCGCGGTTGGGTTCGCCAAGTTGCTCCAAATGTAGGTCCTTTGCAGGATGTTCCGGCACCTGACGTTATGACTAACGGACAGCACATGCTTTGGATGCTCGACGAATACGAAAAAATTTCAGGCGGAAGATATCCCGGTTTTATCACAGGTAAACCTGTCGGTATGGGCGGATCATTAGGCAGAACAGAAGCCACAGGCTACGGTGCTGTTTATTGCTTGAGAGAAGCTTTGATCGAAAAAGGCGTTGATGTTAAGAATACGACCGCATCAGTACAGGGCTTCGGCAATGTTAGCCAGTACGCAATTGAACTTTATACTCAGCTTGGCGGAAAAGTTATCGCAGTTGCCTCATGGGACAATACTGAAAAGAAAGCTTATACTTTCAAAAAAGAAGCCGGCATCAATCGTGACGAACTATTGAGCATCACAAACAAATTTGGCGAAATCGACAAAACAAAAGCTGCCGCAATGGGTTATGAAATCCTCGAAGGCGATGCATGGATTGAACAAGATGTTGATATTTTAATTCCGGCCGCGATGGAAAACCAAGTTAACGCCGAAACAGCACCAATGATTAAAGATTCAGTTAAATTCATTCTCGAAGGCGCAAACGGCCCGACAACACCTGAAGCAGACGAGATTATCAAAGAAAATGGCATCCTGCTGATTCCTGATTTCTTGGCAAACGCCGGCGGTGTAACTTGCTCATACTTCGAACAGGTACAGTGTAACACTAACTATTTTTGGCCAAAAGAAGAAGTCCTCACAAAATTGGACGAAAAAATGACTATTGCTTACAAAGCAGTTTCAAAAACAGCCAACGAACAGAACGTCTACATGAGAGATGCTGCTTATATTATCTCAATCGCGCGTGTAGCAGAAGCTTCCAAAATGCGCGGCTGGGTATAATTAATCAAGTTCGACAGATGACAATCGCGATTGCCGAAACGAGAACGGCTCGGCAATCGCTTATATAGATCAAATTGGGAAGCATGTTCCTATAGATAAACGACCCTATCGCTCGAATAGATATGACATTAAAATTTGATATAACAGACAGGAAAATGACCGGCAACATGCTTTTCGATTTTTTAAAGTAACGGCTAAATGATATTTAATATCAGCTTAATATTAACAGTTACTCGTTCTTTCAAAATTTAAAACGCGACAGGAAAATTCAAAAACCAGCGGCGAAACACGCTCTCTTTGCGGAGAGCAAGGGAACATAAACAAAAGCATAGTTTGGAATAAGCAATTATTTCAATAAACCACAACACAGGATAATAACAATGTTTCGCTTTCGATAAGGCAGAATACGAAGATCAGATTTTATATGACAGCCCGGAAAAAGAACAACGAATTTTTACCTGTCGCGTTTTTTTTATTGTCTTAAGCGTTGATGATGGAGACAAGAAGTAGAGTCGCACGGACGTGCGTCTCAGTCGGACAAAAGCGAGACTTCATGACAACAACTTCCAACTTGCACAAAGTTTCTTTGCTTTGGATCAAGTTTCTTCTGAAGACAAACTAAACAACACATCATTTAGTCATCATTCCGTTTTTATATATTAGGAAACTTAGCTAATTTGCGATTAGTCACGAAAACTGTATTAATAATATCCTGAGTTATGCTATGAAAAGAATAGTTTTCCTAATGATGATTATATTGTTTGTTTTCTGTTTTGCCGCGCAAGCGGAGGATTTTGATAAAGAACATCTGCCGAAGTTGTTGGGATCAAGCAATGCCGGGACGGAATTTTTTCTTACTTTTCATCCGCCATATCCGAATGCCGCTGGTCAGAATTTTTTGAAAATATATATTTCTTCAACTGTGGTCACTGAAGTCACGCTGGAAGTTCCGGGCAAGAATTATATTAAAACTCAGAATACAATTGCCAATGGTGTTATTGAATTTACATTGAGCCCCGCTATTGCATTGTGTTATTCAAAGCAGCCAAACGAGAAACCTCAGCCGGAAAAAGTATTTAAAGGTGCCGCGATTCATATCAGATCGGATGCTCCGATAATCGCCTACGGTGTTATCAGATACGAGTATACCAGCGACGGCTATCTCGCTATACCCGTTTCAGGTCTTGGCGATGAATATATAGTCGCATCTTGGCCTGATCCGTTTGGCGGAGATAAAGGTAACATACTTTCAAGTTTCACTTCCATAGTCGCTCCTTATGACAATACAAAAGCGACAGTTAAATTCGGCGGTTTGCGTTGGACGGAAGCCGGCAGTGAGCATTGGACAGAAACAGCCGGAGGTAAAAAATCAGGGGAAACAAGTGAATTTAACATGAATTCTGCTGACGTAGTTCTTATCGGGACAGTGACAGAACACGGAGATTTGACCGGTTCAAAAATTACTTCTACTAAAAATACTGCGGTGATTTCAGGAAATTATTGTGCGTTTATTCCTTTGGGAGTATGGGCATGTGATGTTCTCATTGAAATGGAATTGCCGACTTACTCCTGGGGTACGGAATATCATGTAACTCCAATTTACGGTCGAAATAAGAATTCATTTATTAGAGTGTTTGCGAAAGAAGAGAATACCCAAGTTTATCGTAACGGAATTGTTCTTGACACTATAACTACATCCGGCGGAATTAACGGCGAGGGGTGGTTTGAGTACCGTGCCGAAGACGGCGATCCCGTACCGGTTGTGATTTCCGGGGATAAACCTATTAGTGTTACCCAATACAACCCCGGTATTAATGATGATGCGGCAAATGATACAGATCCTTTTCAAATGATTTTGACACCGCTGCAACTTTATCAGAATGAGATAATGTTTAACACTCCGGGAATAAAAGGAGGTTATGGTTTTGACAATAATTTCATTAATCTTGTTTATGCTGCGACATCAGAAGGGAAAATTCCGGATGATTTAATGTTTGCGGAAGTTCAAGAAGGGGAGTTTGTTTGGTATCAATTAAATACTATTGATTCAATTCCGGGAGTTGAATTCTCTGTTCCGATTGCCGGCGAACGGTACTTTTCAAAAACAATCCGCTTGAATGTGGACGGAGTATATAAAATCAAAGCCGCAGCTCCTTTTGGTGCCTATTCTTATGGCAATTCTTGGTGTGATACTTATGGATTTCCGGCAAGTGTAGCACTCAATGACTTGGCAACTTCCGATACTATATGTCCTGTTGTCGAATGGACAACAGCTAAGTTCGGAAAGGTTGACGGAACTGTAACGGATATGCCTGATGAGGCAGACGACAGATCTAATCTGGGTTCAATTTATTTATATAAGCCAAATAGTTTCAACTATATTTTCGAATATGATGATTATGAGCATGGGGTTGACAGATCGACTTCATGGAGACTCCGACCTATTAAGGATTGGGAAAACGCTAAAGCTGAAATTGTCTTTTCTGACAATAGGGGCAACGACACAACTATAGTTATTGAATATGTTGCTGCAGCACTTTCCGGGCCGAGAATTTTTGTGAGTGATCATGATTTTGGTGATATTGATGTCGGAGGAACTCAAAACGCTACAGTATCAATTAAAAATGTCGGTACAAGCGATTTGGAGATTTATAAATATATTGGTCCTGCTCTCAAACCAATTTTTGAGGTTATTTCGGGCTTAGACTTCTCTCAGAGTAATCCTCTAATTCTGACAGCCGGACAGGAAAGTAATTTTGAAGTAAAATTCTCTCCTACAAAAGGAGGTACTTATACAGATTCAATCATGTTCTTAAGTAACACTGTCCGCACGGACGGAGCAGTTGTAGACAGCACTTGTAAACTGTACGGAACAAGCATTCGAAATGTTCTTGCCGCCAACAGTTACGATTGGCTCAAGCGCAGAATTGACCGTCCCGGCAAATTCGACAAAGCTCCTTATGACCCGGACGACAATGAAAAAGTAATTTTACTGACTGCCGCCGGCTCGGGTCCTATTAAAATAGCCGGTATGAAAATTTCAAACGATGTAAACGGAAGCGCTTTTGAATTTGACAGGAGCGCATTTGTCAATGCTTCTATTGAGCCTGAATCTGAATTATATATTCCCGTTAAGTTTCATCCGATAAAAACCGGAGTATATTCACTGAAATTTACTTGTGACAGCCCGGCTGACAGCACTTATGAAATTCATTTGCAAGGTATCGGCGTTGTACCAAAAATTATGACTTCCGATATTGATTTTGGAGCTACTGCCGTCAAAGATTACAACAACAGCATTCATAATAAAATCAGTATTATTAATTTATCCATAGCTATGTGGGAATTTGCTGATCCGGTTACGATAACGAATTTCGCCATTTCCCCGCCAAATGCGATCAAGGCTTCAATCAACTCAAACGAATACGGCAGCGAAGGATTCCGTTTCGACAGAAACGCATTGCGTATAATGAATGCCGACGGTTCTGAGAAAATCGCCGCAACAGGCTTGCCTGTTGTTTTGCAACCCGGGGAATATATCGAAATTAACGCTGAGTTTGTCGCCCCTCGCAAAGGCAAAATGACAGCTTCGATCACAACGGTCAGCGATGCCGAAACAGAGCAAACATCTGTTTGGACAGGCGCAGACCCGACATCAGTTGAAAGTCTGAGCTTCGAAAATTTCAGAGGTCTCAAACTCCTGCCTTCTCCTGTCAAAGACATACTAATTGTCCAAAATACGGGAGCGGCTCTGAATACAGATAAAATCGAAATTATCGATCTCAGCGGCAGAACGATTTTTAAAGAACAGATCAATATCTTACAAGGCAGATATGAAATCAATACTTCCGCATTGATAAACGGTATGTATATATTGCGTATTCATGCCGGTGAGCGGATTATCAGTGAAAAATTTACAGTTGGAAGATAGAAGACGGACTATAAGTCCCTGATTTACTACTGATCTTTTCTTCGATGTCCTACACTTTCTTCAGTGTAGGACATCTTTAAATACTCCCTGCCTCACAAAAAGCAGCTTGTCGAAAAGCTGTCATAAACTTTTTCCATATCCGTATTGCCGTGAACTACACCCTTGTATTTACTTTTCAGATGATTCGCCGCGGAGCAAAGCTCCTCCGTTTTGATACCCGAGTTACAGGAACTCCACACTTCGGTAAAGGCTGACAAATGGTCTGCGTCGCGAACCAATACTCCGTCGTAGGCATTGAATTTATCATCATTATACTTAGAGTTCATCTCATCTGTAGTGATTAAATCCCCCGCTTTTCCGTTGATTTTATTGTTAAACTCGTTTACGGTGAAAACCTTTAGCTCATCACGCCATTCAGGTTCGACAAGCGGAAAAATTTCTTTTTCGGCCAAATCTAATTCGATATCTGCGAGAAGACTTTCCAATTCATGCGATGAATTTTTGACGGGCGAAATAATATCTCGTGTGGCAGCTTCCGGCAAATCATGGAACAATCCGCCGAAAAAGGCATTATACAAACGCTTAGGACAGGCGTTGTTTTCGCGAGCGAAGAAATAAGCCAAGGCGGCTACTAACATACTGTGCCCCAAAACAGACGTCTTTGGAATTCTCGGCAACTGCGCCCAGCGCACCTGAAAACGCAACTGACCGAACAAATCAACAAAACTCGAAATAGTATGCAGATTCATGATTTTCTGTATGCCTTCCATATCCTTGTACTCATTGATACGATCGGCAAGCTCAGTCTCGATTTTCATATTCTGATATATGTGAGGATTCGAATTCCGGATAATCTGAAATTCCCAATAGCTGGCGTAGATATGAGCAGAATCGGAAACTCTTTGACTGAGTGAAGTCTCGTCTGTTTCAGTATGCAAAAACTCTTCAATCTCAGAGAGCAAACCGGGATTGGAAATCCTTGTCTGCAATTTAGAATAAACATACTTATTCAGACTTTCGAAAACGTGTTTCTGCTTTTTTATTTTTGTATATATAGGAGATTTAATATCAGAAATTACTATTCGGCGCAACAATTCAAAAATTCCGTTGCGGATAATCATATCCCAATCAACAGTGTTCCCGCGTCTTTCCTCATATTTGCCGATTGCCCAAGTCAGCAGCATCTTATGAGCGTGCTTGTCCGCTTCGATTAATTCCATCGGTCTGATTCTGTCGTTCCATCTTTGAATATAGAATGAGCGGAATAACTCTTCGCATAATTTGGAATCAACTATCATAAAACTCTCCGGAATGTTGTTGAAAAAAATGTATTTGATGTAGGGGCGATGCCTGTGTGCTCGCCCGGCCTAACAGGATGTATATTAATTTAGCTTTTTTGCCGTCAAATAACGCCGGTCGACCACACAGGGATCGCCTCTACAAATTTTTTATAAATAAGAACATTTAAGGAATACTTCTGAACACAAAGAATTTAAGCAATTGTTCTAAAACAATCAAGACCAAAGCGGCCAGCACGAGCGGAAAGAATTCTTCCGAATAACGATTAAAAATTGATTCATCTACTCTGGTTTTTTCGAGCTTATCGATTTCGTCGTATATTTTTTCTAAACCCCTATTGTTTTTCGCGCGGAAATATTGGCCGTCAGTCAGCCCGGCGATCGATTTCAATACTTTTTCGTCGATTTTCACATCTACATTTTGGTATTGAGTACCGAAAGCAGTTTTGAACGGATAAGGTGCTTTACCTGTCGTTCCTACTCCGATAGTATAGACTCTTACAGCAAATGTTTTCGCTATATCAGCAGCGGTTTCGGGAGAGATAGATCCTTGGTTATTCACTCCGTCAGTCAGTAAAATAACCACTTTGCTTTTGGCTTTGCTGTCTTTCAAACGATTGACCGCAGTCGCCAGGCCCATACCGATGGCCGTACCGGGTTCAGTCATTCCGGTTTTTACCGATTCAAATAAATTCTTGATTACATCATGGTCGATAGTAACAGGGCACTGAGTGAAACTCTCGCCGGCGAATACAACCAAACCAATTCTGTCATCTAATCTTTTCTCAATAAACTTCACCGCGTATTTTTTCGCCGCCTCCAATCGGTTAGGCTTCAAATCCTCGGCAAGCATAGACTTTGAGATATCGAGCGCTAGAATTATATCTATACCTTCGGTAACAACATTGCGCTTTGTTGAGACCGACTGCGGACGTGCCAACACTATTATCAGCAATGACAGGGCAAGAATTCTCAGAATAAACGGGAGAAATCTCATTCTCTGCCGGAAAGTCGGCTTAACTTTTTCAAAACCCTTATGTGTCGACATCATCAGTGTCGGAGTACTTTGCTTGTTTCTGACGATAAACCATATAATCAGCAGCGGAATAATTATCAGAAGCCAAAAGAATTGCGGATCGGCAAAATTCACGTTATTCATCATTGTCATCGCCTTTCATATCTTCCGCTTCTTTAGTGTTTTTTATTGCGTCGTCTTTTGTATTTTCAATATCATTTTTAAAAGGAATCGTTCGGTTCACAAATTCCAAAGCTGAGGTCATTGCCAATGAATTTTCATTAGGCAGAGGTTGGAATTCCGCGAATTTTGCCAGATCAGCCGTTTCAAAAACGATTTGCAGAGCTGCGATCAAATCTCTCTCAAAGCTGTTTGAATAAAGCGCGCCAAGGATTTCCTCAGTTATCATTTCCGTCGCTCCGATGTCAAATCGACGCTTGATATAAACTCTGACAATATCGGTCAAACGAATATGATATTCCTTCACCATTCCCTTTTGCCAAACTTTATCATTTTCCAATTGCTTCAAAGCTTCGAGCGCGATAACGTGAGCCGGGATTTTCGGATCGTAGTCACTGTCCCCAAGAATCTGCTTGGAAGCTCTCTTTTTCATATAAATTACAATCCCGATGACAATCAAAATCAACAGGACTGCTCCGACTATATACCATATATAATCCATAATATTAAAAGGAACGTCGCGCGGACCTTTTATCGCTTTGAATGCGGCAGTAGTGTCCACATCGGGTACGGAAAATTCAAGGAATATAGGCTCAGTCGCTATCGGGAAAGGATCCTGATGACCTTCTTTTCCAAACATCGTCGTAATAGCCGGCAACTCATGTCTGCCGCCGTCGAACGAAGTCAGCGATAATATCTGACGAACCGCAAAACCTTTTTCGCCGTTGACAGTATCAACCTCAGATTTATCGGCAATCACGATTTTGTCAAAACCGTCCTCAAAAGTCGGCCAAATTGTATTCAGCGATTTATCGGCAGACAACTCCACAGTCTAAGTAATTCGGTCGCCGATCATCACATTATTTGTGTCAATTTCCGCCTTAAATTTCACATCATTTGCCGCGGCATATTCGCCGATAAAAAACAGGCAAAACAATGATATTATCAAAAAATTAATTCCCTTGCGCATATAAGATTTTCCTGTGTAAAACAATCGAAATTGTTGTTAAAATTTATAACATCTACTCTGAACCGCTATTATCTTCAAACTCCCCGTCCTTTCCAAGGAGGGGTGCCCGAAGGGCGGGGTGGTTCTTATCTTCCTGTCTTCCGGAAACTTGATCCAAAGTAAAGAAACTTTGGACAAGTGCGGAATTTCTTCGATGAGGTCCACTTTCTTCAGTGGACTTCATCTTCTTAAGCAATCCTAAGAAGACGGAATCCACTGAAGAAAATGGAATCCGTCAAGAATTCTCCCTCTTATCCCCCCGCCTGCAAAGGAGGGGGTTGGGGGGCAGTTCTTCTCTTCTTCTTTTCTTACTTTATCAGCACAATCTTCTCAGTCACATTCTCCTTGCCGACTTTCAGATTGCAATAATACTCACCCGAATTCAAACCGGCAGCATCCAGCACGACAGAATAATTTCCGGGAGACATCATTTTATTCAATAACGTCTTGACTGTTTTGCCTCTTGAATTATATATTGTCAGACTAACATAATTTCTGTCATTGAGAACAAAATTAATCATTGCGGAAGTTTTGACCGGATTTGGACTGATATTTGTCAAAGAGAACGGAACGGCTGAGTAATCATCAACCGAAGTTTCTTTTTGAGTACGAAAATTATAAATATCTGACCAAAAACCGAGACCGTCATCACTTGCCGAAGTCACTCGCCAATAGTATTTTTTATCGTATATCAAATCGTTAAGTTCAAACTGAGTGTCTTTAATACCCGTGCTGTCAATCAAGGATGAGTTCATCAATATATTCGTTCCGAATTCAAGTCTGTAGGATGTTGCGCCTTCTGCTTCATTCCAAAGCAAAGTCACATCAGTCGGCAATTCCCTCGAACGATGTTCCGGATAAATTAATTCCGGACCGGAAGTAGCTGTTGTGAACATAAACATTTCCGAATACTCGCCCATGCCTCCGACACCTTTGCCGGCAACTCTCCAATAATAAGTTATAAGACCATGATTCAAATCGCGTATTTCAAAATTGGGCTCAGAAATTCCGTCAACTTCATAATTAATCGCATTAAATGTGCTGTCAGTCGATATTTGCAATTTATAGAAAAGTGCAGTTTCTTGTGCTTCCCATTCAAATACTTGTCTGTTTAAAATTGCCCTTGCTTCGTCTTCGGGAATGGTCAATGCTATTGCCGCAGGAGGCGCGGGTATGTCAGATTCATCAACATATTTACTATAAACGCCGATCCCGTAAGTGCCGACCGCGACAAATCCGTCCGCGGCGCGAGAATCGATATTCCAAATCATTGTATTGCCGATTTCGTCGGGGCTTTCTCGTTGCCATACAGTATATTTACCGTCAAGATATGAAGCCGAGTATAAACCCGTAGAGGTCGCCGCGAAATAAATAAATCTGTCGCCGACAGGGACGATTTCAACCCATTGGACTGCCGGTCCTACGCCGGCTCCGTTCTCATATTCTTCAAGATTGCCGGATACCGGAACCCAATTAAAACCTGCGTCTTCACTGTAGAAAATACTGACAACGTTGAAGTTAGAAAATACTGCCATGAGCCTGTTCCCGTCTTTAGGATCAACCGCTATACATGATAAATTTGAGCCTGTGGGGAATATTTCTCCCGATATTTCGACAGGTTCCCGGTCGCCTATATTTGCACTGTCAATTCTGTATAATCTGCCGTAAGTCGTTCCGTAATATAGGATATTAGAAGGAATAGTTGAGATGCCGAGAGCCGAAATTCTTTCACCGCGATAAGCTCCGGGCGTTATGCTGTCCGTTCGTGTCGCATGCAGACTGTCCCAACCGATTGTGATAGAATCAAGTCCCGCTTCAACGGGAATCTGAGATAAATCATTGTTGCGCCAAACCAAACGACCACCTGCCAGATACATGATATTATTATCATTCGGATCAAGCAGATAAGGAGTGTTCCAGATAAAATCTTCGCCGCCAATGGGATCAATTCGAGTACTGAAAATTTTCTCCCCGTCGTCATCCAATAAGGCTCGGTATATTTTTATTTTCGGTTGATTCGATGAGTTTTGTGATGTATAATGAAACTCAGCTCCGCCGGGAATCACGCAGCAGAAACCGTCTGCCGTTGCGGGATTGGTCCAAGGCTGTTGCAAGTTTGCTGAATTAGTATATAAAGTTCCGTTATCCTGCAAACCGCCGATAATCTCATCTGATCCGACAGTTGTAGGGTCAACTCCCACATGATAGAATTGAGTTGTATAGAAACCGTTGTTTAACGGAGTCCATACTACTGTTTCAGCAAGATTATCCTCGGTCATTATAACTCCTCCGTCAGATCCTGTATATAATAATCTTGGATTGGCAGGGTGGAAAACCATTGCGTGTTGATCGGAATGATGATTAGGATATCTATAGAAATAATCGCATTCGTCAAAGGGGCAGGTACCGCCGATTTGGGTTGTGTTTTCAGAAGATTAGAATCCGTCGGTTGAACGATAAAGACTCGTTCCGCCGATATAAACAATATCAGCGTTTTCCGGATGCACTTTCACGATAAGATCATAAGATCCCTGTGAATTGAAATGCAAACGAGTCGGATCGACTCTCGGTATACTTGATGACCTGTCGTCCCATTCGCCGCTGCCGTCATCCGAGAGATAAGTATATTTCCAGATGCTGTGCCAAAGGCTGTCGCCTCGTGAGTTCCTTGTAAGTTTGCCGGATTCGGGAGTTTCAGCGAGAAAATACACTTGGTTTTCATCTGAGGGAGCAACTCCGATACAGACTCTTCTATATTGTTTAGGGATAAAATCAGGAGTGATTTCCGTCCATTCAACTCCGTCGAGCGAACGATAAATCCCCATATTTTTTGAATTAGCGTAATCATCGAAGGTCTTCTGACTCAAAGTCGCATAGAAAACTCCGTTTGCCGTGATCTCAATATCAGTGAACCAACTTGATTCATTGCCGTAGCTGCCGAGAACGGTTGTCCAAGTTTCGCCGCCGTCAGTGCTTCTTACGATACATCCGACAGCAGTTGCAGCGAATAATTCGTCTTGTTCCAAATTTTTGTGATTAACCGCAATATTCCATATATAATCGAATCGGCTGTCCCAGCTTTGCGGAGTTTTGGACAAAGTCGATTCCAATCCGAACCAAGTTTCGCCGCCGTCAGTCGATTTCATAATGCCGTCGCCTCGAAGTCCGCCGTATATATTAAAATATTCACCGGTTCCGTAATACCATATATTTTCTTTGCCGGGGCGAGTATCCTGAGCGACACAAGAAACTGACTGCAACTGAGTCGATGTTGTTTTCTTGACCCAGGAAGTTCCGTCGTCGGTAGATTTCCACATACCTCCCGAAACTCCTCCTGCTAACAAAATTTTATTATCCAATTTATCAATCGCCAAAGCGCGAGTTCTGCCTCCCACAAAATGAGGACCTCGTTTTTGCCAACTGCCCGCGAGAGTTTTATTTCCTTTGTTATCATATCTTGCAGCGACCGGCAATTTTGCCGAGAACTCCGCCGAAGCACGTTCAATACCGGCAGGAATCTTTCCCGTTTTCGGATCGCGCAATCGCTCGAATTCCCAAAGATGTTTATCTTTCAATTGAACAGGACCTTCGCCCTCTCGAACCAAACCTGAGAGTTGTTCTCTTTCATCAGAATCCTGAACAAAGAAAACTCCCGCAATCAGCGCGACAGCAAGCAAAATCAATAAGTATTTTGTTTTCATAATATGTTTGGCTCCGTTTGGTTGAATGATTGTTGTATTTTCTTTGGAAACCTTGCCGAAGGTAAAGAAACCTTCGGAAGGTGTACGCTGTTTTTCTTTTCAAACTCCCCGTCCTTTCCAAGGAGGGGTGCCCGAAGGGCGGGGTGGTTCTTCTCTTCCTGTCCAAGCCGAACCTTCCGAAGGTTTTAGCCCGTCTACTTCCGCTTCCCTCTTCCCTTAAAGAAATTCATCAGCGGGCTGACATAAGATTCATCCGTGAAAAGCTCAACAGAATCGACTTTGCTTCTTTTTAATATATTGTTCAGCTCAGTGCTTTTCTCAAGTCTGTTTCTGTTATATTCTTCGCGAACTTTCCGGCTGCCCGTATCAACCCAAAGACTCTGACCGCTTTCGGCGTCAACTGTGTGAATCAAGCCGAGGTCAGGCATTTCAGTTTCTCTTTTGTCGATTATTTTCAGTGCTACGGTGTCGTGTCGTCTTGAAGCAAGTTTCAAATCGTCCTCGAATCCCTGATCTTCAAAATCAGAAAGGACAAAAACAATACTGCGTTTTTTAATGATATTATTCATATAGCGCAGAGCTTCGGCGATATTTGTACCGCTGTTTTCGGGAGTGAAATGTATCAGCTCGCGGATAATTCTTAATATATGCGACTTCCCTTTTTTCGGCGGAATATATTTCTCAACTTGATCGCTGAAAAAGATAATCCCGATTTTGTCGTTATTCTGAATAGCGGAAAAAGCTATTACCGCACAAAGCTCAGTGATTAATTCTCGCTTAAACCTACGCTCGGTTCCGAATTTCTCCGAACCGCTCATATCTACAAGCAGCATCACGGTAAGCTCGCGCTCCTCGTCAAAAACTTTGACATAAGGGTGACTGAATCTCGCCGTGACGTTCCAGTCGATAGTTCTGATCTCGTCGCCGTGCTGATATTCCCGCACTTCGCTGAAAGTCATACCTCGGCCTTTGAAAGCACTGTGGTACTCACCCGAAAAGATCTGTTTCGACAATCCGCGCGTGCGAATCTCGATTTTTCTGACCTTTTTTAATAATTCTGATGTTTCCATATATCGGACTGTCTCTTTATTTCATTCGAAATTTGTTCTTCCGGGAAATCCGAAATACTCATATATTTGTTACAGCCACTTGCAACGGATAGCTTTAGCTGTCTGCAAGAATGATTGTTTTCGATGTTTTGCACGGTGCTAAAGCACTCTGTTGCAATAAAACACAAAAAACATATGAATAATTACGGTTAACGCAATCAACTCTTGAAAAATGGAGCATACTCCCTTGCTCCTCATGTAATAATAATCCGCGCATTAAGGCACTTCGACAGTGTTCAATATTTCATTGATAATATCTTCCGAAGTAACATTTTCGGCTTCAGCTTCATAAGAGATACCGATTCTGTGGCGAAGCACATCAAGCGCGACCGCTCGAATATCTTCCGGAATCACATAGCCTCTGCGTTTGATAAAGGCGTAAGCTTTGGCGGCTTTCGCGAGATTGATAGAACCGCGAGGTGACGCGCCGAATGATATAAAATGAGTTAATTTATCAAGTTTGTAATCTGCCGGGAAACGAGTCGCGAAAATAATATCGAGTATATACTGCTCAATTTTTTCGTCCATATAGACTTCTTTCACGATTTCGCGTGCTTTCAGAATATCTTCAAGTTCAAGTATCTGAGAAATCTGCGGCGACTCCTGTGCTATATTCTGACGCATAATGTCCCGCTCTTCCTTGATATTCGGATAAGTGATAATCACTTTGAGCATGAATCTGTCCACCTGCGCTTCGGGCAGAGGATAAGTGCCTTCCTGTTCGATCGGGTTTTGAGTGGCAAGCACCAAAAACGGCTCATCAAGTTTGAAGGTTTGGTCGCCGATAGTGACCTGACGTTCCTGCATAGATTCAAGCAAGGCGCTCTGAACTTTTGCCGGAGCGCGGTTAATTTCATCAGCTAAAACAAAGTTAGCGAAGACCGGCCCTTTGCGGACAGTAAAATCTTCTTTGCTTTGATTATAGATCATAGTTCCGGTCAAATCCGCGGGGAGCAGATCAGGAGTAAACTGGATTCTGCTGAATTTGCCGTTTACAGATGAGGCCAAAGCCGTTATCGCTAAAGTTTTAGCCAATCCCGGCACACCTTCCAACAAAACATGTCCGTTGGATAAAAGTCCTATCAACAATCTTTCGACCATTGATTTTTGTCCTACAATCACCTTGCCGATTTCCATCATCATCATATCGACAAACGCGCTTTCAGTTCTAATTCTCTCGTTTAATTCTTTGATATCAGTCATTTAAGATTCCGAAAATTTATATATAACATAATTTTATTCTTAATTCAATACCTTTAGCGTATCACATATCACGCTCCGTATGATAAAACAACGATAATAATAGGGAAAAATTTTTTATTTTTATCTTCTGAGTGATTATTTTTTTATCGGAAACATTTTGTAGGTTTTGAACGTATAAGACAGTTAGTATAGAATGTTAGGTATTAGTCGAACAAATTCATAATCCGGATTTTTATTACGGCGAATATGCCATAATTAGAAAACACAAAAAAAATGAACTTAATCAGCAGATATATAATGAGAGCAATAGCGGCACCGTTTATTTTCGGTACTGCTACAGTCATGTTTTTATTTTTGTTCCAATTTCTTATGAAGCACCTCAATAAGTTGCTGGGCAAGGGAATTGATACAATTGTTATATTGCAACTGATCGCTTTGAACTTAGCATGGATGCTTGTTATGGCTGTACCCATCGGCGTATTGTTTGCTACAATCATGGGCTTCGGCTCTTTGTCAGCGGCAAACGAGACAACTGTTATCAAAGCAAGCGGCGGAAGTCTGCTGAAAATGATGAGACCTGTAATAATTATTGGAATTATACTGACTTACGTTCTGTTTTGGTTTAACGACGAAATTCTGCCGGAGACAAATCATCAGGCGAAAGTGCTGATGAGCGATATTAAACGCCAGAAGCCTACATTCGCGATTGAAGCCGGACAGTTCTCGACCCAACTGGACGGTTACACGATTTTGGCGAGACGCAGAGATTCGCTGACCGGCAAACTCTTCGCTCTGACTATTTATGATAATCGAAAAAGCCGCAGTCTGAACATTGTTTCGGCCGATTCCGGCGAAATGAAATTCAACTCTGATATGACCGGCATGGATATGCAGCTCTATCACGGGGAAATTCACAGAATGACTCCGTCAGAAGTTAAGGGCTACCGCAAAGTCAATTTCGAGGAATATACAATCTCAACTGATGCTAGCGGATTTGATTTTAATCGCACTGAAGATGACGTTATCTCCCGCGGGGACAGAGAAATGCACATTAGCGATATGCGCTTGATTTCTGACGAGGCGCGAAGGAAATTTAATAATCTCGACAGTATTGGCAAAATCGCATACAACAAACATTTCGCATTCCTCAGCGGGTCGGACATGATAGGTGACAGCGGCAAAGTCTTCGAAAATGAAATGCCGGCAGACACATCAGTAGAATCAGCTTTATACGCCGTCAAAAAACGCCTTGCTTTCTTGCGAACAACTCTCAATTCCAATCGTCTTCGCAAAAATGATTATGCGGCTAAAGAACGAAAATATCTCGTCGAAATATATAAGAAACACTCTATTCCGTTTGCGGTGATTGTCTTCCTGATGGTAGGCTGTCCGCTCGGAGTCGCTGCTCGCAAGGGCAATTTCGGTGTAAGCGCGGGAATTAGTCTGGGCTTCTTTATCTTCTATTGGGCATTTCTAATCGGAGGCGAAAAACTCGCTGACCGAGGATTTCTGCCGCCGGGCTTGAGTATGTGGCTGGGTAATATCATCATCGGGATGATAAGTGTATATCTGACAATTAAAGTCAATAACGAATCTATCACAATGCCGGGCGCGAAATATGTTCGCGGCTTATTGAAAAAACACCGCGCGAATAAAGAAGAAGCAATGATTATTTCTGATTAAATTATTAACTATTTCCGATTATATTAATCATTGATTTTTAAATATCTGTCTTTTTTTATATCTTGCTGATTAATAACTGTGACTCTGAACAAAATTCGGAAATATGTATGAAAATCATCCGACCTTTTAATCTCTTCAATTTCTTGTCTTTGTTGTTGCTTATAGCAATTACTTTTGCCGCCTGTTCTGACAAAGAGAGCTATATGAAAGGCAAATATTGGGTTAAGTATAAAAAGAACAAGCCTCAAAAACTTGTTAAATTCGCTGAAGACGGTCAATTCATCCGATACGACAAGCTGCATTTGACTCAGACATACAAATTCAATCGCAATCGACTTATTATCGCTGATGACAAGGGTAAAGATGAACATTATTTGATTGAATCATCAACACCCGAAGAATTGAAAATATCAAGAGTGAGCGAACTCAATGAGGAAAAAGTTGATATCTATAGAATTGCCCGTGAAGAAGATAAATTTCTCGGTCAATGGCTTGGGAAAAAGAATGATATCGATGTAAAAATTGATTTCAACCCTGAAGAAAACCTGAAATATGAAGAAATGGTAGAAGGCTGGGAATTTGGAAAAGACAAGAAATATATCGTGAAATTGAACAAGACTATCATTATCAATAACGAAGTAAGCCAATATTCGTTCAGCGATGACATGCTGTCTCTCGAAATCATATCCGAATCAGGAATTGTATATAAGTTGACGAGAAAACCATAATTTGATAATTATTTATCTCAAGTATTTATATGGCAAACAGTATTTGAAGAAACATTTACTTTCTGATCACAGCCGCTTTTGCCACCGCTCTTTCATCGGAATCACCGGAAGTCGCCACGATTATATATACAGCGCTTGCTACTAATTCACCGTTCTTATCTCTTCCGTCCCAACGGGCGATTTTACCGAATCCGCTTAGAGTTCTGACGTGTTGACCGTTGATCGTCAAAATTCGCAAATCAGTATCTTTGGCGAGACCGTCGATAATCATTTCCTCGTCTTTTGCGATATTGAACGGCTGCGGATAGCACTTTATGTCATATTTATCGCTTGGTTCAACCGAGAGGCTCGTCGCTTCGGACAGGCCTTTGAGAGTGCCGAAATAGATTTTGCCGTTTTGCGGATCGCTGGTGATTGCTTTGACTTCATTGCTGATCAATTTTGAATGTTCTGCTGTGATAATGTCAAGCACTTCCGAAGCATCGGCGTTCAGAATCCAAACACCCGTGTTCGTCGCAATCCATTTGTTGTTCAACGGATCGACATATATATCGTTGATGACTTGCTTGCCTATAAATCTGTTGCTGCCGAGTACAATATTTCCGTCACTCATCACAGCCGAGGGATTATATATTACGTCAAGTCCGTTGGATGTTCCTATCCAGATAAGACCGGTTTTATCAACCGCGAGACAGTTCTGCCCCATGTCCGAAAGAGCTGAGTTCGATGTTGTGACGGTTCCGTAAATATCATCGGAATCATCGTCAGGAGTGCCTCTTTCATTGAAATAATACATTCCTTTGCTACCGGAAATGTTCCCGCAGCCGAGCCATTTTGTGCCTGAAAAATCTATCACAAGTTCAGTAAACCATCTTGAATTAGAGGAGTATCTGTTGATAAACGAGTAGTAACTTCCGTCTTTATCAATTGAAATAAGCACAGGACCGTTGCTTGTCTCACCATAATTAATGATCCAAGTGGCACCGTAAAAATCTTCATCTGCTTCTGCCGCTATAATCCAACTTTCAGCTGTAGCGATCGGCGTCATGGGCGTGTTCTTATGAAAATATTCAGGGACAAACTCGCCGCCGGCGTTTCTTTTCACTATCGCGTAACCTTTGCCCCATGAACTAAGCACCGCGCAACCATCCGATCGAACAAATACCTTGAAATAGTCATTGGTGGGCAATCCTTCGTAATTTGACAAGTCGAAATTATGCCATTTTTCCCCGTCGTAAACTCTGAATCCCTGGTTGAAACCGCCGTAGCCGGTGGCAGCCCATAAATTACCGTCTGAGTCCACATCCATATCTAAAAATAAATTAGAGGATGAAGTTTTCGGACTGATAATTTGCAAATCATCATTACGTAAAATCCCGATTCCGCTCTGTGTAAATAATGGGAGCAACCGATTTTCACCGTCAATAAATCCCTGCGCGAAACCGCTGTAATATGATGGTCGATCGATTGTCAAGGGAGTTGAGTTTTTGAAAATGTTGTATGCGGTTGCGTAATATATATCCCCGTCAACGGAACTCATACCCGTTATTGACTCATAACTCTTGAGTGTTTTCCAAACAACAAAAGTGTCCGCCTGCATGACATAAATCGTAGTGTCTGCACTTGCGTAAAGTTGATTGTTATGAAAAGCAATGTGCCTGATGCTTTCTTTCGGCAGGCCGTTTTCGTATGCATAATTGGTCCATACCGCAGGGTCTCTTTTATATGATGACAGATCGACGCAGGCAATGCCGTCGTCGGTGGCAGCCCAGATTTTTCCGTCTGAAATCAGCAAATCGTTTACCGTAGTATTCTGCTGAAAGTCGCCGAGATTGTCCACTGTTTCCAGAAAAACTTTTTCGTTAACATCAAAAACTGTCAGCCCGAAACCGCCGGCAATATAAGCCAGCGAATCTTTGATAATAATATCTTTTATGATGGGATTGGGATATCCCTTGACTGCAATATCAGTAATATGAAAAATCTCATCGTCTGAAATGATATCAATATAGCCGTCGAATGATCCGACAAAAATATTGCCGTTTGCAGCATTCGCGCTGATCGCTGTAATATCAGTACTCATCAGGCCTTCGATATTCGTATAGGCTTTCATCATATCAGCGGCGGGATCGTAACTAAACACGCCCCCCGGAGTGGCAGTCCAAATAATTCCTTCATCGTCAACAACAGCCGCGACCGCGTGAGTCATAGAAGTGTGGGATTGCCAATTGTCAAGCCTTACTTCTGCTTGCGAATTGATTGAAACTATAACAGAAATTATCAAAACAAAAGATATCAATCTGATACGCGACATGATATAAACCATCTGTGAGCCCTTATAAAAAAAACATCAAACTTCCTTAAAGCGAGAGTTCTTAACTCCCCTCCTGTTTTAGGAGGGGTGCCGCCTTGCGGCGGGGTGGTTCTTCTCTACCGCCCTATCTCGCCAAAATCATTTTTCCGCTTTCGATCTCATTCCCGATCGAAATCGTATAATAATACATACCTATTTGAAGGTCATTAGCCTCAAATATTGCAATATGCTTACCGGGATTTTTGTATCCTTCGTCCAAACTCCTGATTTTTTCGCCGAGGGCGCTGTATATGTTGATTGTCACCGCTGCCGGAGCGACGAGATTGTATTGGATTGTAGTGCTGTTTGTGAATGGGTTAGGGAATGTGTTTGTTTGGGTTTGCGAAGCGGGGGCTTCTTTGACAGAGACTTCGTTGTCATAGAGGACAGCGACACCGGAGGCAGTTACAAACCACTTGTTGTTTTCTTTGTCTATGGTCATTGAATATACAATATTGTTTGGCAGACCTGAATTTTCTTTCGTGTATATCTTCCATGTCACACCGTCGAATTTGGCAACTCCGGAACCTTCAGTATTGAACCATTTATTATTGTCAACGTCAACTGTGATTGACATGATGCTTTCAAATGAGAATCCTGCGTCATTTTCAGTAAAGAGAGTCCAAGTCTCATCGTCAAATTTGACAATTCCGGCAGCGGTTATTAGCCATTTATCATCATTTTTGTCTGTTGTCATTGTCAGGATGAAATTTGCGGGCAGATCAGAATTTTCTTCCGTATAGTGCGTCCAATTTGTCCCGTCAAATACTGTGGCACCGCGATTGGCAGACCCAGCCCACAAATTATCGTAAGAGTCACAGGCAACAGTTGTTACATCATGAAACGGTAAACCTGAGTTTGAAGTACTAATCTTTGACCACTTTTCATTGGAGTACTTAACAACACCGACATTGTAACATGCAAAAAAAATATCATTGACACTGTTCGACACCGGGGCTGAAAACAAACTCCATAATTCTGAATTATTGCCATCATAAATTGTCCATTTTGATCCGTCAAACTTAGAAGCGCTTCCGGAATAAGAAATTATCCACTTGTTGTTTTCTCCGTCAACCATCATTGATTTTGTCCGAGGATCAGACAATTCGTTTGCTTCATCCTCATATCTTGCCCATTCAGTACCGTCGTATTTTACTACAACATCGGACATTGTACTGAACCATTTGTTGTTATTATCGTCTATGGCCATTGATAAAATGTAGTCATAAGGTATTTCAGAATCTAATATACTCGGCAACACCCAATTTACGTCGTCATATTTTGCCAATCCGTATATGGTACCTATCCATTTATTGTTATTCTTGTCAACTGCGACCGCTGTAGTCCAATAATCAGGCAAGTCAGAATTGGCAGGATTAGAAGTTGTCCAATTTTCTCCGTTAAAAGCAACTGCACCAGAGCCGGTTGTTGCATACCACACATTATTTGTACTGTCTATTGCAATATCTTCTATCCAACCCCGATGGAGTTTTGGATTAGGGAAACCTGCCAGTCCGTTGAAATATGCGACCCACTCTTCACCATCATACATAAAAGCAATAGGTAAATCTGACCCCATCCATAAATTATTATTTGCGTCAAAAGCAAGAGCCTTGATAATCCAGATCCTGTCCGTATATACCATATCAAGTGTTGTCCAATCTTTGCCGTCAAATTCAGCTATTCCATTATGTGTTCCAAACCATAAATTATTGTCTTTATCAACAGCTATTGCTTCGACCGAATCGTTAGGCAGTTCCGAATTTTCTTTGTTAAAGACATTCCAATTTTCATCATTATATTTGGCGACTCCTCCGCTCCAAGTCCCGAACCACTTATGATTGTCATGATCTACGGCGATTGACATAACTCTGTTGTCAGGAAGATCAGAATTATCGGAATTATAAACAACCCAATTTTCGCCGTCAAATTTTGCAACTCCGCCTGACTCTGTGCCGAACCATTTTGCGCCGTCTTTGTCTATGGACATAGATATAACCACATTATCCGGTAATTCGGAATTTGTTGTATTGAATAATTCTTTTTCATAAGTATCGATATTCATTTTTACTACACCGAAAGTTGTCCCTATCCAGACATAATCTCCCTCAGTTGCCAATGACAATACATTTTGAACATTGTTGAAATATTCCCATCGGTCTTCAGCGCTTACGGAGAGAGTATTAGTGAGGAAAACAAATGCGGAGATTATAATAATTAATCGTGTTTTCATGATGACACCCGGTATATTTTGATAATTTTTGTCTGAGTAATTTATGTTCCGGCTTAGCGAAGTACAAAACTTCGGATAAGCTACCGGAACGAGCAATATCTTAGTGCGATCTTAAAATTAATATATGGAATTTATTTATTAAATGTAAGTGTTTTTAGTGAAATATTGCTGTTTTATGGAATAAATATTATTCTCAGCGTCCAACTATATACACAGTGTCAGACATATCTGACGCTTTTCTATTTAAATTAGCTGATAATCCCACAATTTATCCGATGATAAAGAAATCATCGGATAAAAAGATTGTTGATTGCTTCCCGCAAAAAAAGGCATGTCCGAAAACGAACATGCCTTTTTATTAGGAATCATAAAGATAGCGTGTAGAAATTAGTCTTGTGTCATATTCGGTAATTCCAGACCATATCCTTTTTTCTTGTCTTCCGCTTTGAGAGCGATTGCGACGAAGATTGCGAGAATCCCGAAACCGGTGAAAATCATCATCGGAATGGTATAGTCATAAGTGTTTCGAGTGAGCCCCTCAACAGTTACTTGACCTGTTATACAGTATTTATCCAGAACAACGCCGATTAAGAACGGCACGCCCATTAAGCCCCAGTTCTGAATCCAGAAAATAAGAGAATATGCGCTGCCGAGTTGTTTTTCAGGAATGATTTTTGGCACTGAAGGCCACATAGCAGCCGGTACAAGTGAAAAAGCAATACCAAGGATCAATACAAGAAGTACGGCTATTGACCAATGGTCCAAAAACGGAACAGAGAACAGACTGTGAACACCGATAAGCATGGCGGAACCAATAATCATAATCGTTGCGCCTTTGCCTTTTTTGTCGTACAAACCGCCGAAAAACGGAGTGAGGAACAAAGTCCCGAACGGAAGGATAGCGGGAATAAGCCCTGCAGTGCTTGGTGAAACACCGTATTTGTTAACCATAAGATCAGCAGCGTATTTCAAAAACGGAAATACTGACGAATAGAATAAAACGCAGAGAAGTGCTATTAACCAAAAACCTTTGTTTTTTATTATAAGTACAAGGTCGGAGAGTCTGAAAGCTTCTTCTTCTACTGTTTCGCCTGCATCTGCTACTGATTTATCAAGTTTTCTATCCATCACGTTAAATGCGAAGAAAGAAATAAGACCGATAATCATCAAGATTAAGCCAAACGCCAAAGGAGCGGAGAGTAAAGGCTCGGAGGGTGAACCAAAAGCTGTTGCCAAAGGCACGGGAGCAGCCATAGCCAGTGCCGTACCAATACGAGCGATAGCCATTTGAACACCCATGGCCATAGCCATTTCATAGCCCTTGAACCATTTTACGATTACCTTTGAAACGGTAATTCCGGCTATTTCGACACCAACTGCGAAAATCGCAAAACCAATGGCAGCATATCCGACTTGAGCGGAAATCGTAAATTCCCCCCAAATAGGTAATGAAGTTATTCCAAAGGCCGTAGCACCGTGTTCAAACGTTGTTGAAATTGCCCAAAACTTGACAGAAGCACCGACGACCATGATCGCACCTGCCATGACACCCGTGAAACGGACACCCATTTTATCAA
>JAQIDA010000041.1 GCA_027858275.1 Candidatus Kapaibacterium sp.
GAATAAACTGCTCATTTCAGTTTTAAAAACCTTGTTGTTTTTTATCCCAAAAATTATTTCCGAACTTATCAAAAATTCATGAGAAATATAACTTGTATTTCTTCAACAAATCACATAAAGATCGTAATGCTTTGATGTTATTGTGCTTATGGCATAAAATATTCTAGTCGAAAATGGATTTTATTTCAAAAATATCATGGTTTTAAAAGAAGTTAACTCTTCCTTTGCACAAATATTCCGATTAGTATTAATCCTAAGCCGGCAATCGTGGAAATCAGTATTTCTTCGCCGAGAATCATATTGATTAATAACAGAGAAAGGAAGGGTGAGAAATAAATCAAATTGCTGACGGAAGCGGTTGATTTGGCATATCTAAGAGCTTTTAGCCATAAAGTGAATGTTATTCCCATTTCAAACAAACCTACATATGACACAGCAAACATACTTTCTAAGTCCGGAATAATAAAAGCAGCAAAATCTGAATCGAAACCATAGTAATTGACGAAGGAATATCCGGCAACGAACATGAATCCAAAAAGGAAATTTAGGAACAATTTTGCGGTTGCGTCTCGTTTATCTTTGACGTTATACAACCAAAACAAAGCCCAAACCACTGAACTGCTCAGAGCTAATGCAACACCTAATTCATCTGAGAATTCTAATGAGAGGAGATCGCCGTGAGTCGCAATCACCATTGCACCGAAAAAGCCAATCAGCACTGCGCCAAGGCTTTTGAGTGATAGTTTTTGCCCGAGTATAGGAACTGACAACAAAGTAATCACTACTGCCCAAGTGTAATTAAGCGTCAAAGCTTCTTGGGCAGGCAAAAGAGAGTATGCTTTGAATAGGAGTACATAGTATAGAAACGGATTCAAGAACCCGAGTGCTGCCGATTTCAAATAATCTGTCGCGGAATACTTTTTTAAAAGATATGTTTTTCTTTGAGCAAACAATATTACAAACAACACTATACAGGAAACAGCCGACGACCAGAAAAGCAATTGCAGATAATCAACAGACTCAAGAGCAATTTTGAATGCAGTAGCAACTGTAGACCAGAGGGCTACTGCCCCGCCGGCAAAGGCATACGCTTTTTTGTTGTTGTAGGAGGTACTCATTTCAAATTATTTGTCCATTTTCTTGTATTTGAATTTTCGTCGGTAAACCAGGTCATCTCCAATTATAGACAGACGGCGGGCAATGACGGAATTCTTAATACCGAAGCGAAATATGTTGTGAATAAAATTACTCGGATGACTGAATGGACAAACTTTCATACACAAACCGCAATCTGTACCTATTATTCTCCAATATTGATAACATTTTTCGATACCAAGCTGCCATTTTTCTACACCGCGCACTGTTAGTTTACCATTTCTTGGGATTGACCCGGAAGGACAGTCGACAGAACATTTTTTGCAAATTTCACAAAACTCTACTGCGCCGAATGATTTCGGTTTATCTGTTTTTAATTTGAGTTCAGTAGTGATACAGCCCAGTCGCACACGCGGTCCGAACTTTTCGGAAATTAGATATCCGTTTCTTCCGATTTCGCCTAAACCGGCATCGTAAGCTAACGGCGGAAGCATCAGTTGATAGTTGCTGCCGCTGACCTGTGCACGAGCGGAATATCCCATAGAACGGATTCTGCGAGCAATTTCAATGGATATATCTTGAGCTTTAAGATATTGTTTGGCGGATTCTTCGGTTGTGCCGATTTTCGGAGCTGTTTCAACTTTGAAATAATCCATTTCTAGGGTATACATTATCGAGAATTTGTGCGTGCTGACAATTTCTGATCCATAGGGCTCGGGACCGAGACCTACATTTGAATAGAAATACATTGGATTGATCTCACAAATACCGACTTCATCACCGCCGAGATCCAATACTTGTTTTTTAATTTCTCTTGTTATAGAATCTATATCTGTTCCTCGACACTCTGAAGCCACATCGCCGTCGACATCTTCGATCCTTGATTCCTCAATAACGAACATATCTTCTACTTTTTTCGACAGGACAGGATCATAATAATGCCCGCCTTCTTCAAGCAATCGCGGCAAACGACTAATTTTATCATCTGTTTTCTTCTTTTCGGGATTCTTGCCATAATACTCCTCGTATTTTTCTGTCCCGGGCTTATAAGATGATCGAGCGAACATAATATCCCGCTCGTCGACACGAGCGTTTGCAATCCCAAAATCATGATTGGACTTCTTCCCTATAGGAGCAAAAAACAATGTCAGGAAAATTAGACTCAGCAGCTCAATACTTATAAAATAATAACCGGAATGATTGAAAAGAAAGGGAACAATAAGCCAAATTACCGGCAATACTATTGCTGAAACCGCACTAATACGAAAGGCCCGTTGTTTTTTCTCTCGCAACGAACTGAGCGCAAACATCGCGAGGATCAAGACAAGTGCTGTTCCGATAATATAATAGATTAGTTGAAAATAGTCCATATTTGGAGCATATTATTGTTTATAAACAATGCGAACTAGAACTCTATCGATTAATCTGCATCCGCCGGCTTGTTCTGACAGTCGAAGTTTCGAGGATTAAATAATATGTGCCTGACGGCAAATCAGCGGCTGTGATCTCAGCACTATACCAGTCTTTTGTCATATATCCGGATGCTACAATTTTAACTGTTTTGCCGCTTAAATCGCAAACATATAATTTGGTCATACCGTCTTCAATGATTTCATATTCTATAACAGTATGATCAGTAAAAGGGTTGGGCTTGTTTTCCGACAGACGAATCTCGCCGTCACTATTAAACAACCTGCTTCCGCCGTTTTCACAAATTCCCGTCAGTGTGAATTGAGCTCCTTCATCGGTTAGGACAGCTTTTGATTTGTTAACAGGAGCTGTTTTCAAACTGACATTTGACAATGAGTCATTTCCGAGACCTACTCTGAAACTCACTGAGGTTAAAACAGAATCCGCAGCAAACAGCGTAGGGATAATAAACTTAATTTTCCGTTTCCCGCCAATTATCTCACTTTCATAATCGAAACCTGTAGGATCAAGCAATGTGGAATTGAATTCCATTTCAGCGATCAAACCGGCTGTACTTTTTCTCAGACCTGTTTCGCCTACATTTTTTATTCTAATCGGCACGTTGACAACTTCTCCGGGTTTACCTGAAAAGTCATCAAAATATATCGTCGCAGTATCTATTAGCGGTTTGACTCCTTCTCCAAACAAGAGGACAGCACATTTAGAGCCTATTCCGTCGTGGCTGAAAACTATCTGAGCATTTCTTAGACTGACATTGGGCGGTATGAATCTAAATTCCATCTGATGCCCTGCACCGGCAGCCAACTTGACCGGGTCTCCGCCTTTGAGAATACTGAAATGTTCATCATCAGGACCGAGAAGTTGAATATCTGATATATTGATATCGTCCGTGCTTCTGTTTCGAACAACGACAGAAACAACTGTATCCGCAAAATCGCCAATTTCAACAACAGCAAAATCTATATAGTCTGATTCTGCCTGCAGGCCGGAATCATAGCCTTCGCCGACAAGATTTTTGACCAACTTGCCGCCTGAGTAATATATTTCTATCTGAGCATGATCTGTACCGGTAACTAAAGGGGAATATCGAAGTTCAATTGACTTCTTCTGCCCTGCCTCAATTACATAAGGGAATTCATCTGAGATATTTGTTAAAATTGTAAAGAAAGCGGCATCGTCTCCGCTAATTTTTACATCGTAGATATTATATGTGAAATCAGAGAGATTCTCGATAAAGTCTTCGCTGATTTTGTTTGAAGACTGACCTACACCAACTTTACCCATATCTATATCAAAAGCAATAATATCAGCATTGTCAACTCTGAACAGGCAATCAGCGGTATCTGCCTGTAGACCACGATTCTCAAGGTTCCATATCTTCGCTGTCGAGTCCCATGAAGAAGTCAGTACTCTGCTGTCGTCAAAATTGAAAAAAGCTGTTTGTACTGCCGCGCGATGTTCTATCATCGTTTTAAGCAACTCACCGGTATTTGCGTTCCATAGTTTTGCGTTATTATCCGTGGCACATGTAAGAATAATTTGGCCGCTGTGATCAAAGGATGCGGAACTGAGCGGTTTATCATCTTCAATAATCAATGCGGCATCTTCATGAAACTGCACTTCTTTGTCGTTAGTCATATCCCAAACCACAACTTTGTTGAACCAATCAGCCGTCACGAGCTTGCTGCCGTCTTGACTGAAGGAGAAATGATTGATCCAACCTCCCCTTTTATCATCAATTGAGTAGTTATTCATAGTTTTTAATATTTCTTTTTTCTCCCAGTCCCAAACATAGATAACAGCATCGCTGTTGCAAGTGACAAGATATTTGCCGTCATTAGTAAATTCGGCAAACTTGACATGCACATAACCCATATCAATTTCTTGAACAGGTTTATATGTATCTGTATCCCATATTATTACTTTCCCGAATCGTGCGCTGCTTACAAGATATTTTCCGGAAGGATGGTAATTAACGGACAAAACAGTATTGTTATGCCCTGTCAACACAGTGACTTTTTCCCCGTTTTTTATATCCCATATAATTATAGTTGAATCTTCTGACGCAGAGGCTGCATGAGTCTCATCGGGAGAAAAATCCGCCCACAAAACATCCTCTGTATGACCTTCAAACATGAAAATATTCGTCCCGTTATTCGAGTTCCATATCCCGACTTTATCATCTTTAGCGGTAGTAATAACCAGAGAACTATTCCAATTGAAATTTGCTGATGTCACAGCGTCGTTGTGTCGAAAATCCATAGTTCGACCTACATTGTTGGGCCAAAGCTGCAGAGCCCTGATACGTAGATTATCTGTCGGTATATCCGGTACTACCCAGCGGTATTCCAAACCGGTTACATTCTTGGCAAGTACGTCCCAGGGTTGATCAATATCTATTGAAAACTCTAATTGAATGATATCAGTTGGTAACAAACCGCTCCAGCGTATGATAACTGTATCACCGATAACCAAGGTCTTATCACACAATGGTTCATAGATATTTAGATTTCGTTCTTTCGGAGGAGTATTAGGAAATCCGCCTGTCATAAATATCTTGCGGCCTGAACATGCGTCTGAAATCACAACCAGACTGTCAAACGCCAAAGACGAATCAACGGGAGTAAATTCCACAGTAATTTCAAGGCTGTCATCCTGAGCAAGAGTCACAGGATTGCCTTCAATCTGCCCCTCTACTATTTGAAACAGGTTGTTCAGATTGTTGAAACCGGCGATTGTAATATCCGCATTCCGCGCAAAATATTTTAATTTCATTTTGCGACTGTCACCCGGCAAAACAGAGCTAAACTCCAGATATGTCGGATCTGTTTCTACACTCGGGATAAAAGATTCGGGCATTAGATACTCACTGTATCCTTCAGCGTCGTATTTCGGAATTTGAATTGTAAAATCATGCTCAGTTTCGCAGTTGCGAGGCGCGCTCCATTCGACATAAGCCGGGGAGTAATCATAAGCGGCAGCCATAAAGGCCCGTACACTGACAGCAATATCTTCTTCTGAATTGATATTGTCGAAACTCATTCCGCCTGTTTCTTCGCAGATAGTGTTAATGTTCTCAGGAATTTCTGATCCGACAACAAAGAAATATATTTCGACATCGGATGATTTAGCAAATTCTACTATTGTCGTCACATCGGCTAAAGCTTTGCCGTCAGTTATCACTGCAACAGCCCTCGGATGTATCCCGTGCTGAGCAATACGTATCGCTCCGATGGGAACAGAGGCCAGTCCGGTTGTATAGTTTGAGTTCCCGCCGAATTGGAATCCGGCGATTAATGCAGCAAATCCTTGGGGATCGTCGCTAAATTCATTAAATAAATAACTGAATTGATCGAATCCGGTCAGAGCACATTCAGAAGGACCGAAGGGGAACTGTTCGACAATTTCTTCGGCGACTTTTTGCGCAAGTTTGAAATTAGAATCATCTTCTTCAGAATCTTTAAGTCCGAGGTCAAAGGCAAGAACTAATGACAATGCGTTTTTGCCGCTGTCATCGGGATTATCCGAATCAATGATGTTGACGTTCAAGCCGTTATCGGTGATTGCAATGTCAGTTTTATTAATATTTAGAATCAGATCATTCCCATCATCAAAAGCATAGTAATAAGTTTTGACAATCGGGTATTCTGAAATATCATTGTTTGTTGTATAAATTCTCTGTTCGGCGTTCATTATTGATGATTGAAAAATCATCAATAATGTCAGTATGAATATGTTTGCAGTTGTTTTCATGGTTCCCCCCGGATACAATTCTAATATTTAGAAACATTCAAATTATCAAAATGATTTATCGTTAGCAATTAAATCACTTTCATATAAATCAATTATCATGCCGGGCAGATCCCTGACAATTGAGTTTTATCGTGAATTTTCTTATGTCAACAAATCTTTAAGCTTGAGAAATTACAGTATCTTATGAGAAAGATTAAATTTCGGCCAGTTCACTAAGAGTCCAATATAGATCAATAGTACGAATTACATTGATAAACTGAAGATAATCTACCGGTTTGATCATATATCCGGCAATACCGAATTGGAAACTGCTGAGCCTGTCTTTTTCTTCTTTGGAAGTAGTCAGAACAACAACAGGAATAATTTTCAAAGAATCAATATCTTTCCTTTTTTCCAAAAATTCAATACCGTTCATTCTCGGCATATTTAGGTCCAGCAGTATGATACAGGGCATATCGTTGTTACTGTCCGTGAGATACTCTAAAGCATCTTCACCGTTTTCTTTGTGGATGATTTTATTAGATACTTTGATTTCTTTTAAAGCTCTTTTGATTGTCATAACGTCAATTTCATCATCTTCGACAATCATTATTGGTCTGCGACTTTTCATTATATGATTCTCCCTTTGCCGAAAAATATGAAAATAAATACATATATCATAAACATTTTTTACTCTATTCTTTTTGATCTGATTTTCTTATCAATGTTTTTAGCTCGAATGTTTCGTCCGGAACGGCTGAGACGGACAGAGTCAAATAACCTCCGTTATGCCAAAGATAAATTTGATCTTGATAATGTTTGGACAATGGGTTGCCTGATGAACCGCCCGGAATTGATGTATATATGTATTCCTCTTCCGAATCACTTATAAATCTGACAGTTGCTCCGGTGAGAGCTTCGAAATGTTTGTTATAATTCCTCTCACCATTATTGATGGTTGTATTGTCTCCCCCGGCTTCTATCGGACCTACCGTGACAGTTCCTTCCAATAATTTATCGCCGCTGAGTTTATGCCGTAGAATATATCCGTGAACAGCTCCGTATTTCCAATCTTTGATATCTGAATCCGGATAAATAAGATTTAATCTCCCCAGTGCTTCTCTGAAGCTTTTGAGAATTATATAATCTCGCACTTCTTTTTCTTCTGTGTTAACATCATCGAAGCGCAGATCTCGTTTGTTATTCACTATTTCCGCGAGTTTATTGCCGGCAAAGCCGGAAATCATACTATACTCATTGTATAAATCATCACCGAGTTCATCAGCAAAAGTATTATACAATAATCGTTCGAGCAATGAAGTGTAAATAGTCGGTGCAGCTGTATGCGGAAAAAGATTATTGTCCCATTCCGCCAAGAGTATCAGTGCTTGTTTTTCTTGTTCGTTCATATTGTTTTGATTGCCTATCAAAACAGGAATAAGCACTTTCAACAGATCTGAGGCATAGGCTGACATCACGTCATTTTGCATCCTTCTGGCATCAATTGATGTATATTCATCATCATTTGCTTGGATGAATTCTTTTAACAACTCATTGATACGATCTGCTCTCGACGGCGGCTCCCAATAGTATGACAGGAACTCATCATGATCTCGAGATAATTTATTATTAGCGGCAATGATATAATTCTTTTCAGGGTTGGAACCGACATCAGAGACAATTATATTGAAATCGTCCTTCCATCCAAAATCTTCGTATCTACCCGGATTGGGCAGTATCAGATTACACTTTTCGTTTCGATTCGGTACGATACCTGCCGAAAGGACAGAGATATTAGCATCTTTATCGGCAAAAACAAAATTCACCGCAGGCGAACCCCAACTCAAAAGCGCTGATTCAAATTCATCAATACTTCTTGACGAGCTGATACCGATGAGAGAGCTGATTTCATCAGTCACTTCAGTTCCGGTCCATCTGTATGTAAGACAGTATTTATCTACAAATTTATTCAATATGTCAGATTCACTCATATTCAAATAATTTGCAATTCGAGTATCTGAAATCACAATGGATCGCTCTGTATAGCGCTTATAGAAAACAAAATTTATTTCGCCTTTTATCTTGATGGTATCTTTCACAAACTTGAATTTGCGGCTTTCACCATTCATGTCAATATACTTGTCGCTGTGAGCAGAATCTGTTTTTTCGATAAAATAATCACAATCATCTATTTTTATATCCGCAACGCCCCAGACTATACTGTCATTTCTGCCGATATAAAAGCCCGGTATACCGGGAGATGTCAGCCCTACAGTGTTGAACTCGGGGCAAGATATATGTACTTGATACCACTGAGCGGGAAGATTTAAACTTGAGTGAGGATCATTGGCAAGCACTACTCCTGATCGCTCCCCGATTGTTTTTTTCATCACCCATACATTACTGCCTGCCGAAGTTCCGCGAACTCCGGAAATAGTTCGGGCTGTACGGACAGTTTGACTCAGATCAGAATTGAATTCAAATAAGTTCTCATATTCATTTGTATCTAAATCAAATTGAAAATTAGGTTTATCGGTCCTCTCCTCAATTTCAGATTTTTCATCGTATACACAGGGAGCAAAATACGGATATTGGGGAATATAGTAGATTGCTTCTCGGATTCCTTTTTTGTCGGCAATATCCCCAAATATTAAATCTGTAATAAAGCCTGAACTGCTGCGGAAAGCCGATAGTCGCTGCACAAGGATGCAATCTGTCGGACGCCATAATTCAGGTTTATACTCCAAATAAGAAAATTCAAATGAATAATTTGCTTGTTCATTTTGAATTACATAGTTCACTCCTGCAGCGTAAGAATCTAATATTGATTTCGTTTCGTCGGGCATTTGAGAATATGTTTTGTCAGCAATTTCATCAATTCCGAGGCATCTCATAAAGTGATCATTTTCGAGGTATTTCTTCCCGAAAACTTCGGAGAGTCTTCCTGATGCTGTTCTTCTCAACATATCCATTTGCCAGAGTCTGTCACCAGCATGCAAATAGCCAAGCGCAAAGTAAGAGTCCGGTTGATTCTTTGCGACTACGTGAGGGATGCCGTATTTATTCCTAAATATCTGTATGTCGGATTTCACTGCCTCAGCTTTGGGATAGCTCACCCCTGTCTCAACATCCGCGCTTGTAATTTTATCAATAAAATACAAGACGGCCAGACTGACGATAAGGACACTCAGTATAATCGCGGCAAATTTATTAAAAATCGACATTTATAACCACTTATTTTCTTTGTACCAATCTATTGCTTCTCGGATACTGTCTTCAATAGTCAATTCCTGTTTGTACCCGAAGTCTTTCTTTGCTTTATCTACGGAACAGATCCAATAGTTCTGAATAAAGTCAACTCCCTTTTCGTAATTAAATACCGGAGGCTTCTTGGAGAATGTACCGAGTATCTGCGAAATTGCCGCAGCAGTCAGAACTACAATATGAGGTAATCGTATCTTGAAAATATATTTTTTGCCGACGGCTTCTCGGATCACTTCAATTAATTGAGGCCATGTATAGAATTCATCGGAAGAAATGAAGTATGTCTCGCCTATTGTATTGTCAGAAAAAGCTGCGTCAACACAGCCTCGTACCAGATCCCCGGACTGAATCAGACTTAGGTATTTCGGTTTGAATCCCACAATTGTACCGACACCCATTTGGGCGGCTTTGAATATTTTGAAGATTTCCTCGTCACGAGGTCCGAACACAGCCGATGCTCTTATGATTGTTATCGGGAATTTATCTTTGAACTTTAATACCTGATCTTCAGCGGCTTTTTTGCTTTTGCCGTAAGATGTCAGAGGTTTGCATTCTGATGTTTCATCAACGGGATTATCCAAAGATACGGAAGGCCCCGCGACTGTCTGGCTGCTCATAAACAAGAAACGCTTTATGCCGGGATTGTGTTCTTCAACTGCTCTTAAGAGATTCAATGTTCCGTCACGATTGCCCTTCAGAAACTCATCATAATCTTTCGCGAAAGTCACTCCGGCAATATGAAATACATAATCTACGCCTTTGACTGCTTCTGCCAAAGCTTCGGGATCATCCAGTGAAGCTCTCACGATTTCATAAGGCTTGTCCTTCAGCCATCTCATATTACTCTTTTTTCGAGCTATACATCTAACTTCTAAGCCTCTCTCGTGTAACAAATCAGCCAAATGGCTGCCGATAAATCCGGTCGCCCCGGTTACTAATGCTTTCATATCAGTGAAGTCCTATATCTTTATTAAATTTTTGTTTTATATTCAATTACTTCGAAAATACAGAACATCTGCTATTAATTCAACAGATTTGTCGTTTTTCTCAGTATTATGAAATAGTTAACCAAAAAAGATTCTTTTTTGTTTGAATCAATTTCAAAAATTACTAATTTATAATTTATGACGATTTGCAACAGGACGATTGC
>JAQIDA010000375.1 GCA_027858275.1 Candidatus Kapaibacterium sp.
GAGTTTCTGAGCCTCGCGGATCCTTTGATCAATTGACGATACTGCGCGAATTTCACCTGTCAAACCTATTTCACCGATAAGCACAGAATTTGCTTTTATAGGTTTGTCCCTCAACGAGCTGACCAGAGCCGCCGCAATTCCGAGATCAACAGAAGGATCGTTCAAATATACTCCGCCCGCCACATTGATAAATACGTCGTGTTGGCGGAACTGCACTCCAAGGCGTTTTTCGAGAACCGCAAGGATCATCTGCAATCTTTTCATATCGAATCCTGTCGCTGTACGTTGCGGTACGCTGTATCCTGTTGGGCTTACAAGTGCTTGTACTTCCAACAAGATAGGTCGAGAACCTTCCACCGAAGCAACTATGGCAATACCGGAATCTTCCGTCCGGCGTTCCGCCAAGAACAGCTCCGAAGGGTTGGAGACTTCTCGCAAACCGTCTTCGGACATCTCGAAAATTCCGATTTCATTTGTCGAACCGAATCTGTTTTTATGAGCCCTTAAAATTCTGTAAGAATATGTTTTTTCACCTTCGAATTGGATTACTGTATCGACCATGTGTTCCAGCATTTTCGGTCCTGCGATCGAGCCGTCTTTTGTGATGTGACCGATAATAAATACAGCCTTGCCTGCCTGTTTAGCTGTTTGCATCAGTATCGCCGTACATTCGCGGACTTGCGCGACTGAGCCCGGCGCCGCATCAATTTTGTCCGTATAGACAGATTGAATAGAATCAACGATTACAACTTTCGTTTCCGTTGCTTCTATTTCGCTGATAATACGTTCTATATGCGTTTCAGCCAGCAAAAGGAGATCTTCGGGGATACCTTTCATCCGCTGTGACCTGTATTTGATCTGCTTCAGGGATTCTTCGCCTGTTATGTATAAAGGGTTATATTTTTTCAATCCGCTTGTCATTTGGAGCATCAGCGTTGATTTTCCGATTCCCGGATCTCCGCCGATCAGAACGAGCGAGCCGGGGATAATCCCGCCGCCCAACACTCGGTCGAGTTCTTTCAATTCCGTTCGCAAGCGGAATTCCTTGCCGGGAGTTACCTCGGAAAGCCGTACAGGACTGTTCTTGGTATAAGTAGCGGTCGAATTTCTCTTTGCCGGACCTTTAGTTTCAAGTTCCTCAACATAAGAGTCCCACGCGCCACAATTGTGGCATTTGCCGGACCAGCCTGCGCTTCTCGCTCCGCATTCCTTACAAACATATATTGATTTCGACTTCATATTTCTCTTTTCTTTTTGCTTTGTCTTGTTTACGGAAAATACTATTATTTTTTGAATATTTGGGCGAAATTCTGAAAGTAAGATTGCAAAGGACTGAAGCCGATGTTGTAACGGAAAGAAATTAATTGTTCAGCAGAAATCTGTCGCATCTCTTACAGATTATTACTATATTGTTCATAAAACTAACTCAAGGGGCAAGACATGGAAAAGAATCAGGAAGATCGTAAGCAAAGCATGACAGCGCACCACAAAATCAATGGTGTAGCGACCGACTTGCTTGTTCATATAGATGTGTTGATTGATGAGCCGGAAAAAGATATTCCCTATTGGTCAAAACATTTGGCGGATAAAACAGGACTCAGCCTCGAAGAAGCGACCAAATTGGTTGAACATCACTATTGGCGTAAATAACGCGCAATAAGCAGGAAAACAGAAAAAGAAAAACTTCCGAACTCAAATTGAATTCGGAAGTTTTTTTAAATTATTTGAGAACTGCGTCGGTATAGAAGGGAACATCAAATTCGCCGTCAGTGATAGTGATTGTTTGAATATCGGTCGGATTTTCGTAGTCAAAGTATTTAGCAGTAAACTCAAAAGTCCCTATAAGTCTTGTGTCCGACATTGTTGTAATATTGATATTACCCTCATCAATCAAATGAAGTTTTTCTTCGAGAAGAAACGATCCTAAATTAGTATTTGAACCACCCAGCGGATTATCGCCAATCTTTGGTATTGCCATTACAAAACTTAGAAGATCTTCATCAGAATCACTTGCCGCAAAGTTGATTGACTCCGAAGTACCGCCTCCCACAATATTCGTAAAGAGACCATAAGCTTCCCATGATTGCCCGTCAATTTTGCAACTGACATTGTCTGTAGGATCGTTATTATTATTCCCCGATGGGTCGTCATTGTCTTCAGCACATGAGATGAACATTAGAGCTGAAGCGATTACTATTGCTAAAAGGAGGTAAAGAGTGCGCGTTTTTTTAAGCATTATTTGTCCTCGCAAAAGTTAGATTAAACATTATCTTCAGACACTGATAAGGTAAGTAATTAGAACTTCAAAAGCAAGTAATTATTTATCAAATAAATTGTTGCGGCGATCATGATTGTTTTTATCTTTAATATCAAAAAAGCCCGCAAACAATGTGTTAACGGGTTTTTGCTGTACACCCTGGCGGGTTTGAACCGCCGGCCTACTGATTAAGAGTCAGTTGCTCTACCAGCTGAGCTAAGGATGCATCGCAAAAATATGGAAAGCTCAGGACTTTGCCAAATAAATATACCCTGAATTCGGGGAATTCTTGATTTAGTATTTAAGTAGGAAATAAGTTAGATCTGATTAATCAGTAAGTGATTTGACTCTGACACGATGACTGATATAATTCGGTGCTTTATTCAGCAGTTTGAATTTTCCCGGGAATTCGATATGAGGCTCGATATATCCCGTTGTATCATAGTAAATTGCAGAAAATAAAAGATGTGATTTTATCATTTTTGGGGATAATACTGCCAAATCTTTTACTCCGCCTTGAAGAGTGACATCTATCAGCATTGGTGAAATTTGATGCGCTTTTGACATCGACCCGCCTTTGACCTTCAACGGTATATCATGGAATGTACGTTCCGCTGTTTGTTGAATATCAATCCGAGCCTTCACCTCGAGGACCGAAAGCTTAATTCTGTTAGACATTGAATCCGACAAGGGAACAGTTATCACCTGTGATCTGATCATATCATCATAAGAGACCGGAGCAGTTTTCCATAATTCAATTTTACTAAGCAACTTACGACTGCCGCTAATATCAACGCTGTCAGGGATGAGTTTCACTCTGTTGACCTCAGTGAAACCGCTCTTTGGATTGATTTGCAAAACCGATTCCAGGGGAACTCTTTTCGTCTCGACCAGATCAGTTTGAATATTTACGGATTTGGGTACAACGTCAATCGGCTCAACGCTCATCAGATGTTTGGAGCTTTTCAGAATTTCGTCGCGAGAGATATTATGCAGATCGTGAATCAAACTCCCCTCGGTCAAATCTACTTTGCACTGTGCCGCAGTATTCATACTGTACAAATAGAATAATTGCCAACCGGAACCGCGTACTTTCAGAGATATATTTGATCGAACTCTACTGGTTATGGCTCTGGTTTCAGGCAGTTGAATACTGAGCGGAATATCTACAAACGTCACATACTCCTCATTCAGACTTGTATACATCCAAAGAGCCGAGGCGAACAACAATGAAGCCAGAAAAGATTTTGAGCTGAAGAGCAGCTTAAATTTTTTATATATTCTGCTTTCGCGTATACCTGTGTAGAATTTGAAATTCATTTATATTCTGAATAATTAATAATTGATTAATATAAGAAATAAATCATTAAAAAAAGAAAACTGATCTTTCTTCAATAGTCCGTGCTTTCTTTAGAGAGAATCTTTTGAATTTCAATCTCTCTTCCTCGCAATGCTTTGAATTCGTTAAGCAATGCGATTTGTTCGCTCACTTCCGCACTTTTCAATGTGTTCTGAATCGTTGCGATTGCCTTTTTTACAGACACTAATTCTTGACTGTTTACAGCGTCTTTAACAATAGCGGCGACATTCTTTTCAGGCATTTCGGATATATACTTACTCCAATTGTCCGACAGTTCCTCACCCGTGAAAGCTGCTTTGCTGTAATGATTGCCGGTAGCTATACCCGTAAGAATATTCTTGTCAGCGTCCGATATTTCTTCATGACGAAAGAGCGAGCTGAGTATATCCGGTTCGTCCTTAGCCACTTTCTGAATAATCGAGAACAAATGTTTGCCCTGTTGACTTATAAAAAAATCACTGTTGATACTATAAGTATCAATCAACAATTTCAGAGCATCGGATTGTGAAACCGCCAAATTAATCAACAGATATTCTTCAGCGGACAGCTCGTCTTGGTATGAGCCCCTTTGACTCGCATTCAGCTCTTTATTGATCTTTCTGCCGCCGTTGTTGTTTTCAGTCTGAATATCCGGCTTATTTGCTTTCAATTCGGGTTTTAAAGATTTATACTTTTTATCGTATTCGCTTTTTCGTTCCTGATTGGACTTTTCATGATATACATTTCGTATTTGAGACTCGCTGAGACTCATCAGTGTGGCCATACGGCTCATATATTCATCATGCTGCAACCTGTCGGGGATAGAAGATATAATCTTCACCAGCTCGCGTATAGCGTCAGCTTTGCCCGACGGAGAATCCAACGCGCCCGATGTTTTATACCGATCAATCATAAACGGCAGAAACGGGGGAGCGTCGCGCAAGTAAGTTTTGAATATATCAGCTCCGTGTTCACGAACCAAACTGTCCGGATCTTCACCGACAGGCAACTTAACCACGTTAACTTCAAAACCGTACTCCAAAGCCATCTGCAATGCTCGCTCGGCTGCTTTCAATCCTGCTTCGTCAGCATCATAGACTATATAAAGTTTCTTGCAATAGCGATACATATTAGCAAGCTGTTCCTTGGTCAAAGAAGTGCCGCTCGAGGCCACGGTATTTTTAAAATCCGCCTGATGCAATGTTAATACATCTGCATATCCTTCCGTCAGGATGACAGCTTTTTTGCTCCGAATCGCGCTTTTTGCTTGGAACAATCCGTACAGTGTCTTGCTCTTATCATACAAGTTAGATTGGGGAGAATTAATATATTTCGCTTCTTTTTTATCATCTTGCAGCGTGCGTCCGCCGAATCCGATGATCCTGCCGAGATTGTCCTGAATGGGGAACATGACTCTGCCGCGAAAGCGATCATAGAGCGAGCCTGATTTCTGACTTCTGCCGATCAGACCTGCATCCAACATTCCGGAATCGGGAAAACCCTCTTTGCGAAGAGCGTTTTGTGTCGCGTCCCAAGAATCAGGGGAGTAGCCCAAAGAAAATTGTTCAATAAGTTCCGTCGAAAAATTCCTGTTCCTAAAGTAGACAGCAGCAATTTTTCCGTATCGTTCATGAAGACTTTGATGATAGTAATTTGCTGCCGTTTTCAGAACTTTGAAGGCAACATCTTTTCTGTTCATCTGACTAATTTGTTCATCACTGAGATTATCTTCCGGCAGTAGAATACCCGCCCGTTTGGCCAATTCTTTCAAAGCCTCCACAAAACTCAGACCGTGGTATTCCATCATAAACTTGATTGAATCACCCGAAGTTCCGCAACCGAAACACTTATAAAAACCGCGGTCGCGCATCACATTGAATGAGGGAGTTTTTTCATTATGGAAAGGGCATAAACCAAGATAATTCCCGCCGCGCTGCTTCAGATCGACAACCTCCTCGACAAGTTCAACGAGGTCAGTCTGTTCGACTATCTGTCTTTTCAGATCATCGGGAATTTTCATTAAATATGCTTTTCAGTTTATAATGCATTAACCGTCAACCCGTAAAATAGCAACAATTGATCAATTATATATCAAGTCATTTGCATATTCTCGAATTGATAGTTAATTTTTGCACAGGATATAATAAATATGCGGTATTTAGGGGCGATTTAAACGTTTTTTCGGTCACTGAGCGGAGTCGAAGTGTCTTCGACGGAATCCACTGAAGAAAGTGGAATCCATCAAGAATAGCTGTCTGTATTCCTCTTATCCCCCCGCCTGCAAAGGAGGGGGCAAGGGGGAGGTTTAGCAGGTATTATTTCGTCGAAGAATCACCCAGCCCTTCGGGCCCCCCTCCTAAAACAGGAGGGGAGTCAGAGTCAATCAGTTCCCAAATTCAAATTCGCCGACTTCAACCAATTCCTTAACGTCGTTCAGCCTCAGCGTCACTTCTTTCTTTTCCTCTTTATCCGTCCCGTAGCCTGTATATAGTGTCATTTGCAGAGTGATCGCACCCGTCATTTTCTGTGTTCTTGAACCGTAGTAATTAGCTTTTATTTTATATTTGCCGGGTATTGCTTTTTTCAATCTATATATTTCCGGACCGTATCCGCCCGTGAAATCTCGTGACATATTGCCGCCGATTCGAGTTCTCGGATGTGAGTAGAAACATTTTTCGCCTTCGGGATCAATTACCCAAAGATCAATATCGCAATTGTCCGTATCCCAGTTGAGGACAACTCTAAGATCCAAAGGCATATTGGCGATCAGTCGCGGATCATGCGTTTCAGGATTAAACGAAGCTTCACTTTTTCTGTATATGTTATTCAATTCATTGAGTGCGATTAGCTCCACTTCCGGGAATCTACCCGACCACTTAGTTGAAACAACTTTGTACATATAGTGTGCAGCTTCAATATTCTCATCTATTTCAGCAAGTGCCAGAGCTAAATCTCTGTAAGATTGCGGTTCTTCTTCGCGAATTTTCAGAACTTCGCGGAACACAGCAACCGCCAATTTATATTCTCCGATTTGCTTGAGTCTCTGCGCCAAAATACGCAACAAACCGTGGTCTTCAAGTTTCATTTCAGCAATATTTGACAGAATCCGCAAAGCCACTTCCGGCATTTCTTTTTCAGTAGCTATATCAGCGGCGTCTATATAGAATCCCGGGTTGTTGCCGTACTCTTTTTTAAACTCAAAATATACTTCCTCAAATTTATCTTTTCCCGCTTTTTTCAAGTCCTCAATATAAGGTGCCTTAGAGTCATAAGCTTTCACTGTTATTGAAGAAGCAAGGGGAGAAGAACCTCCACTTTTGGATTTGGATGGGGCTAAAGCGTTACTGCTCATAGACAAATATCTACGAGTAGAACGACCACTGCCGCCTGAACTTTGTATAGATTCACTCGGTTCCGCCATTGCATCCGAGGAAATTACAGCACTGGATCCAACCGCACCATGATCTACTAATCGGCTTGCAGTTACGTGTATTTGATCCCTATCAATAACATGTTTTTCCATTTCAATATGGAATGTTGAAACGCTGTCAGCCGTTATCCTCATCTTAAATGCAGCATTTATCTTTCGTATTCTCGTGACCCTTATAACATAATCACCGGGAACAATATGCGTAATCCTTACAAATCCTCGAGCTTTACTATATCCGCCTCTTGCAGTTCCTTCCACTCTTATAGTTGCTCCGATAATCGGTCTTCCGTCTTCATCAACAACTTGTCCGACAAGAGTTCCGTACTCACTGCTCGTACTATTTTCGAAGTTGCATAATGAATCAAAAACACGGCGATCTGCAACAGAATCCAATGTATTATAGACAATTTTATTAACGGGAATGAAATTCTTTAGTTCTACGGAAATTTGAATAGTGCTGTCAGCAATAATTTTTATGGGAAGCGACAGGGGGGGGCCCCCGATTGCAGATACATATATGGAATGTTCACCGGCAAAGATATTTGTGAATTGAACTTCACCATTGTCTTCGGATTTACATTGTTTTGTTTCACCGGCAATTGTTATCCATGCTCCTTCGACTGGTTCCCCTAATGTATCAACAACCAATATTTTTAAATTACCAAACTCATAATCCTTCTTCCACCATTTAGTATATTTTTCTAACATTTTCAGCACATATTCAATATGCTTAACACTGTCATCCTCAATCATCTTTTTCTCTTTATCAATCGCCGCGAAATATTCTTCCTTCAGTTCGTCCGGCGGGACAATTTTGTGTTTTATGTAGTCCTGCACACGGTCGAGTATAATCAGGGAAGTGTTGCGAGTCACAATTGAAAATTCTTTTCCAAGTTCTGTTATCTGAGTTTTATTGTCTTCGTATCTCATATCCAGTTGTGCGAGCTTTTTCTGTGCCCACAATCTTGGGATCAGCCCACTGCCTGAAAGATTCTTCTCTTTCGACAAGTATACTTTTTCCGAATGAGTTACTTCGCTTCCAAAACCGAAGTATAGAGTAATCTCAGCAACGTCGCCGGTCATTATGCCGGACAGCGAGAAATTACCCTTAACGGCAGTATTATTACTCGGATAAGTCTCGGAAATATCAACGCCCGAACCGGTCGCTCGGATGAACGAATAGGGGGTTGAGAGCAGTGTCTCAACAGCAGCCGTCGTCTCTGTGTTCAATAAATTTATATACTGACCTCCGGTAGAGGAAGCGATATATTACAAATAAGAATGCTCTGCGGATTGATTGGAATTAACCGTCACAACGGGTTTGCGACCAAGAATTATTTCCTTAGCTCCGAAGTTTGAAATCCCGTCCGAAAAGAGCAGAAATTCATCACAATCATACCTGTAAAAATCAATTGCTCCGAGCTGAGTTCCGCCGTCAGACCTGAAAGAACGCAATTTATTTATAAGTTCTTCAGCAATTCCGCCTCGGATATTAAATTTCTCAGTAGATAAAATCTGGTTTGAAAACGGAATCAATTCCAATTCAAAATTACCGAGTTTCGCAAAATATTGCCTAATAAAATCCGCTTCCATTTCAAAATCACGATTAGCCGATGAGTTAGAAATATCATAGAACAAACATATTTTTTTCGGCAGTTCTTTTTCAAGTAGTTCAGCGACAGGACTAAGATTCAGCAGAAAATAAGATTTGCCGTCTCGTTCTTCAATCATAACAGAAGATTTGTTATCGGAAGGAAGCATAAATTCAAATTGATTCTTAGCGATATAATTTTTCATGCGAACGCTTGTCGCGAAACCGCTGCCGTCTTTTTTAAAATCAACCCCCGGCAGATCATTGTTTCTCGCATCCGGAGCAGAATTTCGCTCATACACAACAGCGTTCAAAGAGAATTTCTCTAATTTATCAGGATAATTTAGAGGCAAACGATAAGTCAAACCGTCCTCACTGTTCGGAAGTTCCTCTTCGTAAGCCATCACAATGCGCTTAGTTCCTTTTGCCGGAATCGGATAAATCCGAGCCTTGAAATTATTGCCTACAGTCTGTTCGAGCAAAGCCGGATCAATTCGCTTGCGAACGACTTCCTCAAAAGCCACGCGTCCCTTAGCCTTCTCAACAACCACGCCCTCGCGAAGCTTTCCGTTCAAGTCCATAGCAAATCGGGATACAGTCTGACCCTCGGCAAGCGGAAAATTTAATTCGCCCTCAAGTATTCGTCCCAGATCATTTTTGAAAATGATATCAATAGTAGTTACGGCAATCGATCCGACAACTTTCACGTCGACTTTTACTTCCGATACTTTCAAGGAAAATTTTTCGCCGTCCTTGCCGACAACCTCAATTTTCGGGACACGAATGTTTTTTGAAGGCTTCTGCGCCTGAAGAACATCCATATTAAAAACCAAAAGCAAAATCAAAGCTAAAATCAAATATCTCTTTTTCATAATTTTTTTCTCCCGAAATCTCTATTTATTATTTTTCTTATTCTTATTCTTAAAACCCCCCTCCTGTCCTAGGAGGGGGGGCACGCTTCGTGACGGGGTGGTTCTTCTCTTTCGTCTTCCGGTCTGAACCACTGATAAAGATGATTCAGATGATTCAGATGATAAAGATGATAAAGATGATGAAGAAATGTCTTTTCTTATCCCCCGCCTGCAAAGGAGGGGGTTAGGGGGAGGTTTAGCACGTATTGTTTCGTCGAAGAACCACCCCGCCGCTTCGCGGCACCCCTCCTTGGAAGAGGAGGGGAGTCAGAAAAAATTTCCTACCTTGCAACAATCACACGACTAACAGCCTGCTCACCCTTATCCGTAGTAATTGCGATCAAATACATACCACCCGGCAGATCACTCAAATTCGCGTCGATATTATACTCACCTTTATAATGGAAATCATTTTCGGCGAGGGTCATTATCAGACGACCGGAAATATCATGAATCGAAATTTTCAAATTTCTTTTCTCAGTAATCTTGAAAGATATTTCAGCGTTAGTTCCTGTCACCGGATTGGGTGAAACTTTTAGATCAATCACCGCGCCCGATGTTTCTCTGTGGCTGTCAGTATAAGCGTTGTTTGTATTCTCATCTTTGAATTCATTCCGGTATCGGTCGGGCAATTCTTTGATAAACTCCGCTGTCGGCTCATACCAAAGCGCGACTTTGTTTTTTTTCAATTGTATAATCACACAAACTAACTCGTTGGCTTCTGCGTAAGTATTAGTCTTTGATGTTTCAAGATTGTTATCAGAATTTTTCAATATTCTATAATCTTTCAGATCACGAAAATAAGTAGAGCTGCCTCCTTCAAAATTGCTGACCACAAAGCGAGGCGCGAATTTCTTCCCGTCAGTTTTCTTAGAATTCATAACATTGACAAATCCCTTGCGTACCGAGATTTTACGCACTTTAACGGGATTGCCCGCAACAGCATTATTATCATCCGCTTTGATTTTAATTCTCTCAATATAAGACAGCTTATTCTTTTTAACTTTGATTCCCAGTTTAGCTGCTTCTTTAGCGTTAAGATTAACAGTTTTGAAGTGAGGGACAGTTGTCTTCCCGGCCGAGACAATCGACAATCCGCTGAACATCAAGAGGACAAAAGCCGTTAAATATAAATTCACAGATATTTTCATAACATTTGTCCTTCCGGTATTTATAATTATTTTCTTTGTGACAGAGTGCTGCTCTTCAGATAAAACTGACGAGCGGCGCGTCTAATTATTCAGACGCAGGCAATGTGAGAAAAGTTACAAATTGTTCAGAAATAAATAAAATTCTGACAAAGCTGATCTGATAAATTTCACACATAATAACGATTATTTCCGGATAATAATAATTTGTATAATCAATGAGCAATTCAAACGTTCAAATACCGTCATTGTAGCTGAATAATTTTATTGAACTTTTTGAAATTGAAAATGAACCAAAATTATAAAAGAAACGGACTCGGGAGTTTTGCAATGTTCCCGCCTGTTATCAAAAACCTGATAATAATCAATGTTGCCGTATTTGCCCTCCAGTATTTTATTCTACCGGGCGTGTCACTTGAGAACGGTTCGGCAGATGCGTATTTTCAAAGATATTTAGCCCTTTGGCCTTTAGGGGACTTTGGCGGAGAATCATTTTTCTATTTGTGGCAACCCCTTACATATCAATTTATTCACGGCGGATTATCACATCTTTTCTTCAATCTGTTTGCCTTGTGGATGCTCGGCTCTGACGTTGAAAAAGAATTCGGGGCACGCAAATTTATTGTGTTCTATATCTTGTCAGGAATCGGCGCGGCTCTTTTCCATCTGATTGTTACTCCGATGATCGGGCCTTCGGGACCGACTGTAGGAGCATCCGGTTCTATCTTCGGAATTCTCATTGCCTACGCTATGTTGTTCCCGAACAGAAGTCTGATGATTTTCCCTTTGTTTATCCCGATTCGAGCAAAATACTTCATATTAATATTGATCGGGATTGACCTTCTCGGCGGTTTCGGCGCTAATGACGGAATAGCCCATTTCGCTCACCTCGGTGGTGCAGCAGCCGGATTTCTACTGTTTAAATTCGGCGATCAAATTGGCATTTTCAGATTTGTTGATAATATACTCGGCAAGGCGAAGAACAAAACTAATTCTCAGAGACAAAACCTCGGCTCAATTTTTGGATCTCGAACCGACGATCAGTCCAAAGTATACAAAGTCAATTGGCAAAAACGAGATCCGGCTCCACCTCCGCCTCCGGAAAAAACTAATAATTTTTCAGTTGACGGGGAAGAAGTGACACAGGCAAAAATAGACGAAATCCTTGATAAAATTTCAGCGGACGGCTATCAAAGTCTGACTGAAAAAGAAAAACAAATACTGTTTGAATTAAGCAGAAAAATGAAATAAATGACTGATAAAATCAACGACAATACTACTGAAGAATGTGATATATTTGTTATTCCGCACAAAATTCCAAGGAGAATATCAAGGCAGATCATGATCGGGGATATTCCCGTTGGCGGCGGTGCTCCGATATCAGTGCAGACAATGACCAAAACCAAAACAGCTGATGTTGAAGCGACGGTTAATCAAATTGCGCGCTGCAAGGACAAGGGCGTCGACATTGTCAGAATGACTGTCAACGACAAATATGCTTCAGCAGCAGTCGCCGAGATTGTCAAAAGAAGCAATGTCCCTCTTGTTGCAGATATCCATTTCAATCATATTTTCGCGATTCAAGCTATTGAAGCCGGCATCGCCAAAGTTCGTATTAATCCCGGAAACATAGGCTCGAAAGATCGTATCCGGCAAGTACTGGCAAAAGCAAAAGAAAGAAATACTCCCATTAGAATCGGGATCAATTCCGGATCCTTAGAAAGAGATATCCTCGAAAAATACGGAACTCCCACGGCTGAAGCATTATTTGAAAGCGCAATGAGACACGTCAATATAGCTCGAGATTTTGGATTCGAGAACATGGCTGTTTCTGTTAAATCAACATCCGTTCCGTTGACTATTGAAGCATACAGATTGATAGCTGCTGAAACTGATTTGCCTCTGCATCTCGGTGTCACCGAAGCCGGTACACTCAAAGGCGGAACAATCAAATCAGCCGTCGGCATCGGCACATTGCTCGCCGAAGGCATTGGCGATACAATCAGAGTCTCACTAACTGACGAACCTGAAAACGAAGTTGAAATAGGCAGAGATATACTACGTTCCCTGCACTTGGCTCAGCGCGGTTTAGAAATTATTTCTTGTCCCACTTGCGGCCGACTCGATGTCGATATGTTCTCAATAATGAACGAACTCGAGTACAGACTCAAAGATGTCACAAAAAATGTTTCCGTCGCCGTTCTCGGTTGTGCGGTCAACGGTCCCGGCGAGGCAAAAGACGCTGACATAGGTGTAGCCTGCGCCAAAGGCGAAGGCACTCTGTTCCGCAAAGGAAAAAAAATCAGAGTTGTAAAAGAAGCAGACATCATTGCCGAAGTCTATAAAGAAGTCATGGAATTTCAACCCGAAAAATAGGACTGCATCCCAAAAACTTTTTTTGTTAACATTTGTTTGATAAAAGAATGGACGTTTTAAATTCGTAGGGGCAATCCCTTGTGGTTGCCCGGCATTTTGAATTTAGGCATATACGATTTCCTGTGCATGCCCGGCGTGTAGAACAACAACAAAAATCCCCCTAAATTCATTATATTTGCAAAAGAATAATTATTTATTAATTCTGTTTCGCTTTAAGGACCTCATGTTAACAGTATTAAAATTCGGCGGAACTTCCGTTAAAGACGCGGAAGCTTTCAAGAGAACAAGCGATATAATCATATCAACTGACGGTAAAAAAGTTGTGGTTGTATCAGCGCTTGCCGGGATAACCGACGATTTGACCAATATTATTTCAGCCCTGGACAGGCAAAATTATGAAAGGGCCAAGGAGACGATCGGTTCCGTCAGCCTCAAGCACAAACAAGTCATTGCTGATTTAGATTTGTCAAATGATTGCGATTTGTTCCTCGAAATAAAGATATCAGAATTGAAATTGTTGATAGAGGCCGTTGAAATTCTCGGTGAACTCACCGGAAAATCAAAGGACTTAATACTCAGCTTCGGCGAATGTATGTCTTCAACAATGCTTGCTGATATTCTGAGCAAAAATGGAATTAAAGCTAAACAAAAAGAAGCCGGAGAACTAATTATAACGGATTCGGAATTTACCGAAGCAACTGTATTATTCGATCAAACAAACGAAGCCTGCTCATGCGAATGTAAGAAAATGTTTGACACTAACGATGTCATTGTCGCCGGCGGATTCATTGCCTCGGACGTACGGGGACGCAGAACTACTCTAGGCAGGGGAGGCAGTGATTACTCAGCTTCCGTAATAGCCGCGGCGATTAAAGCTGATCGACTGGAAATATGGACCGATGTGGACGGGATTCTCACTTCTGATCCACACTTGGTAAAAAGCGCTCGTCTCGTAACCGAGCTCTCGTATATAGAAGCTTCTGAGCTTGCTTTCTTTGGAGCCAAAGTGCTTCATCCAAAGACTATACGTCCGGCGATAAATGCTCAAATTCCGGTAGTTGTGAAGAATTCTTATAATCCGGGCGGCCCCGGAACAGTCATCGTCAACAAAGCCGTTGATTGCAGTATAATAAAAGCGATTGCTTACCGCAAAGATGTAACGGTTATTAATATTCGCTCGAATCGAATGCTTGGTGCTTACGGTTTCCTGAGCAAAGTTTTTGAGATATTCAAAAAACACGAAACATCCGTAGATCTTGTCACAACAACAGAAGTCAGTATCTCTTTGACTATTGACGATGAAACAAAAATTTACGAAGTAAAAAAAGATTTAGAAGAATTCTCATCTGTTGAAATATTCCGAGACAAAGCAATTATATCCGCTATCGGAGAAGGAATCAGAGAAACAGCGGGTATTGCCGCGCGATTCTTCAATGTCCTGAAAGGCATTAATGTATCTATGGTCAGTGTAGGCGCATCTGAAGTTAATCTTAGTATAGTAATAGAACAACCGCATTTAGATCAAGCAGTTATCGGTCTGCACGAAGAATTTTTCGGAGATTTGGGAGAATCTGATTTATTTAGAAAAACAGGGGAGAGCAAATGATAGATATTAACAAATACGATTTTGAACCAATCGCGAAAAAGTATGGTACGCCGTTATACTTGTATGACGCAGATAGAATTCGTGCGAATATCAAGCGTATAAAAGATGCCTTCGAGAAATATTATCCGAAAACCGAAATGCACTATTCGGTCAAAGCAAATAACAATATTCACATTTTGAAAATTTTCAAAGAAGCCGGACTCGGAACTGATTGTTCTTCGCCTTTGGAAGTCAAACTCTCTCGCATTGCAGGGTTCGACGAGAAAGATATTCTTTATACGGGAAATTATGAAAGCTCGGAAGATATAAAAGCAATTTTCAACAATGATATCTGTATCAATCTCGATGATATTGAGTCATTCAGAAAAATGATTAAAATTGGGAAGCCTGATCGAATTTCGTTTAGGATCAATCCCGGTATTGGTCGAGGCGGCCACGAAGGTATAACAACAGCGGGTGCCGACGCAAAATTCGGGGTCCCTTACGAAAAGGCATATGAGGCATACAAAGAGGCTTACGATGCGGGGATCAGACGTTTTGGTATTCACATGATGACCGGATCTAACAATCTTGAGCCATATTATTTTGCGGAAATAACCGATAAATTGATGAATATAGCCGGACGTTTATTCAATCAGCTCGGTTGTGCCCCGGAATATGTTGATATAGGCGGCGGTTACGGTGTACCCTATGAAGATGATGAAGACCCTTTAAACGTGGATGTGACTGCAAAATTAATTTCAGAGGCATTACAAGAAAAATGTGTTAAATATAATTTGCCCGAGCCTGTACTTAAACTTGAGCCCGGAAGATATTTTGTTGCCGATGCAGGCTATTTACTGACTCGTGTCATAAGTGTAAAAAAGAGTTATAAAACATTTGCCGGAGTGGATGCGGGAATGAATACTCTCATACGCCCCGCGTTGTACGGCGCCAAGCACAGGAGTTTTGTAAACGGCAAGGAAGATAACAAAGAATTTGTTAATGTCTGCGGCAGAATTTGCGAAAATTCAGATATATTCGGACAAAACATGTTTTTACCCAAACTTGAAGCCGGTGACCTGATAGTCATGCGCGACGTCGGAGCATATGGATATGTCATGGCTTCCTCCTACAACGGCCGCCTCAAGCCTGCCGAAGTTCTCATAGACGCTAATGAAAGTCGTTTGATCAGGCGTCGAGAGACTGATGAAGATTTCTTGACCCTGCTTGAAGAGTAATTTTCCGAATTCAGTTCTCGGATAGAGACAAAAAAAGTTTTTCATTATTTATAGTGGGTGTAATTAGATATTAAATCTTCATTTATACTCCAAAAACACGTTAATCGAATCTTGCGGGCTGAAAGAATGATTTAATTCAGCCCGGGGCATCTCCCCGGGTAAGTATACAGACAACTCTTTGCGCCCTGAAAGAATGATCAACTTTGCTTGTGGCTTGTGTTGCACAGCTTATTAGGTGATTCCAAAACATCAAAACAAACACAAAACTAAGCAGATTATTGGCTTCTTTGAAATAGTTGCATCTGTCATAGCACATTATATGCGACGGTTAAGCGCAAATATTGATTTACATCTATAGACAATTTGTTGTTATGCTCGTTTTGTAGAGAAGATCAACTCATTCTCAAAGAATTTTCATTTCCAATACGTTGATTAATTTAGCAAAAATTAT
>JAQIDA010000046.1 GCA_027858275.1 Candidatus Kapaibacterium sp.
TCTATATTTCAAAATATATGTATTATTATCATCAATACAAAACTCAATTTCTACTGTGCCTGATTTATCCTCGGTAAAGCCATGTTCAATTGAATTGGAAAGCAGTTCATTTAATATCAAGGCACAAGGTATTGCGGTAGCTATATCGACAGTCACATTGTCAGAATTGGAAATCAATCGAAGTTTATGAGAAGAATTTCTAAACTCATTTAACAGCGAACTGCCGAGTGTCTTAATGAAATCGTTAAAGTTGATCTCTGAAAGATGTTTTGTTTGATACAACTTTTCATGAACCATTGAAATAGCTTTGATTCTATTTTTGCTCTCCTTGAACAAATTAATAACTTCATCATTTTTCAAAGTTCTTATTTGCAAGTTCATAAGACTCGTCATAACTTGCATATTGTTTTTGACTCTGTGATGAACTTCTTGCAGCAGAGACTCCTTTTCTTTGAGATTTTCTTTTATTTCTGACTCGTGTTTTTTTCTTTCACTGATATTTTGGGCGGAAAAAAGAAACATAGATCTGTTTTTATGAGTAAACGGAGAGACGGTGACCCCGACCGGGATATCTACTGAACCATTTCCGGTCATCATCATTTCAATATCTTTGCTGTAACCAACATCATGCAATTTTTTTAAGAATGCATGATAATGTGGGTCGTTGCCGAAAATATCTTGTATATTTTTATTCTTAATTTCTTCTTTTGTCATATTTGTCAAATTGATCAACGGTTGGTTGCAATCAAGTATCGTTCCGTCAGTATCACATATCCACATTCCGAGAGCAACATTTTCAAAGATTGATCTGTATTTATTCTCACTGACTACAAGTTCGGTCTCGACGATTCTTCTTTTGAGAGCATTGACAAATATATCTCCTATGATTCTCATCATAGAGACTGTTTCTTCTGACCAGGTATGCTTTTCATTTATTGACTCAAAAACAAGAAAGCCAAAAGTCTTTCCTTCAGATTTAAGTCTGAGTATATACATTGATTCGATGCCTGAGCTTTCAAACATATTAATTTCGGATTCAGCCTCTTTTGGAAATTTGGTTTTCGCCCCGATAAAGAAGAAATTACGTTTTTTGAGTTTTTCTGTCAAAAACTGAAATTTAGATCTTTGGGTTTCAACAAATTTAGGATCTGAAAAGTAGTCGTTTTCACCCTGTTTTGACCAGTTATATTGAAGTATAAGTTGCTTGTCGGGAGTATAAGTCAGCATTTTGCAATAATCTATTTCACAAAACTTGGCGGCAAGAACAAATGCCTGAGCGACAGAATTATCAATCTCGCTGATCGAGATATTAATAAAATCTGTACTTATTGAGCTGATAATATTATTGAACTCATTTTGTCGCCAAAGTCTATGCTCGCTGTTGTCCCGCTCGATTTCACTTTTCTTGAGCTTATCTTTCAAGATGCTGATTTCATCTTTTTGATGTTTTGACTGAAGGCGGGTGTTGAGTTTTGTTCTGAATAGATCCGCTTGAACGTTTTCTCTCAAATAGAAGACAATATCACTACTGAATATCAGTTCATCAAGATCATTGTGTCGTCCCAATATCATGACTGAAATATTTGAAAGCTTAGCTGATATAATAATCACTTCGAGCAATGATCTGATTTCAGAATGATTTTCGCGGCCTCGTAACACAATAACATCGGGAAGAAAATTGTCAATTGCTAAAATCGCCTCATTGATATTTTCGGAAGATAAATTGAAATATTCTTCTTTCGATAATGCTTCCGCTACAACATGATTAGCGTCCCCGACTGTTAAAATCAGAGGTTTGTAAATCAGCGGTATTTTGTTCGAACTAATGCTCATATTATAACAGGCTCATATATATCAGAATATTATTGACTGTCGGTATCTGTCTCAGCGGGCGAATAACTAGGCTTAGGAGGCCTGTTGTTAAGAAATTCTAAATATTCGTCAAGTTTCTTGAATATTTCTTCCTTAGTTTCCATCTCAACCAATTCCTGTCGGACATTCGCTCCGTAGTACAATCCTTTGAGGTAGCCGGAATAATGTTTTCGGAATTCATACATTCCACGCGGGAAGCCTCTGTACTGCAATGCAAGATTCAAATGTTTCTTACAATACTCTATTCTTGTCTCCGGAGTAATTATTTCTGCATCGGCGCCGTTATCCAAATAATTGCGTACATCTCTGAACAAAAATGGGTTGCCGACTGCCGCGCGTCCGATCATTACTGCGTCACAACCTGTAGTATCGAATGCCTTTTTTGCCTCAATCGGGGTTGTTACGTCGCCGTTAAGGATTATCGGCATTTTCGCTACTTCTTTGATATGGGGTATCCATGACCATTCGGCATGACCTTTCATACCCATATTTCGAGTTCGACAATGGACTGTCAGAGCTTGCGCTCCGGTTTCATTCAGCAGCTTTGTGGCTTCGACGATTACTATGTTCTCATCGTCCCAGCCGAGTCGTGTCTTGACCGTCACGGGCACAGAAACAGCCTCTGCTACAGCGCGAGTTGTTTCCGCCATTCGGTTTATATCTTTGAGATAAGCAGCACCTGAATTGTTGTTGACAACTTTTTTGACCCAGCAACCGTAATTAATATCAATAATATCTGCTCCGTGGTCTTCACATATTTTCGCTGCCTCGGTCATGGCTTCAATTCGGGCGCCAAATATTTGTACAGCGGCCGGGCGTTCCGAATCATCGATAATCATTTTAGATATAGATTTATCCACGTCTCTGATTATAGCTTCGGACGATATAAACTCAGTATAAACGAGATCTGCGCCCATGTGTTTGCAGATGATCCTGAACGGCAGATCCGTAATACCCTCCATAGGTGCAAGGAGCAAGGCGTTTTCCCATTCAAAACCACCAATTTTCAAAGTTGGAATCGTCATATTTTATTTCGCATATTGATTTCTACTGTTCTGACTTTTTAGAGACAATGAGAATACTGTTTTATTGTGCTGTGCAGTGTTCAAAATTATCGTGACAAAATATATAATTCGATAATAATCGCAACAAAATCATAAACAGATACGTATCATAACACAGTAACATGATGAAACGAAATTATAATACGGAGGAAAGAATATGCAGAAACGTTTATACAGATCTCAACTTGACAAGAAAATCGGCGGTGTTTGCGGGGGGCTCGGAGAGTATTTTAATGTTGACCCCGTTATAGTCCGGGCTTTGTTCGCAATAGCTTTTTTTGCCTACGGCACGGGATTTCTGGCTTACATTGTTTTGTGGATAATAGTTCCTGCCGGTTATTATCAAAGTAAATTTGACAGCAACTCGGAATATGGAAAAACAGCTCAAGCGGAAAATTCGCCGGGCGAGGATAGTTTTAATCCGGCGTCAAACAACAAATCTGAGAGGAAATCAAATGATCCGAATCATTTTATCGGAATCGCATTAATTGTGGTTGGGGGAATATGGGTTATTAATAATCTTGTTCCAAATTTTGATTTTGATTTCATTTTTCCGGTATTACTTCTCGGTCTCGGGATCCTACTGTTAACAAGAGGTATGGGTAAACATAATAAAGGAGATCAGCTATGAAAAAGAGCAGTGTGTTTTGGGGATCGTTTTTCATAGTTCTCGGTCTTTTGTTCCTTCTTCGTCAACTCGGAATGTTCGGGACGGAATTTTGCGGATTGATGAGTTGGTGGCCGCTGTTATTGATTTTATTCGGGCTTTCATTACTCAAACTGCATGATTATATAAAGCTGGCTATAGCCGGAGCAGCAGGAGTACTTGCAGGTATGATTATTTTTTCAATAATCACTTATGATTGGATAGATGAAGTATTCGGCGACTCGGATTTTGATGTAGTTTTTTCAGAATCATGCTATGATGACAGTCTGTCGCACAGATCAGAATTCTTTGAAAACACTTACAGTCATACATTCTCTGATAAATATGAATATGCTACATTGAATGTAAGCGCGGGGGCGGGATCGTTCTTTCTCGGAGATGTTAGCGATGAGAAATTGATAGATGTATATTCAAAAATGAATATTTCACATGTTGATGTAGATGTCGCCTCTGACAGCAATAAAGTCTATGTCGATTTGGATATGTCTCTTCATAACGGGCGTCACATTAGGAAAAATTCAAGCAGAGTCCGGCTGAATACCTCTCCGATATGGGATATGAATTTCGAGACCGGTGCGGCACAAATGAAGTGTGATTTACGTAAATTCAAAGTCAGAAGATTAGAAATAGAAGCCGGCGCGGCAGACATTGAAATGAAGCTCGGCGATCTGACTGACACTGTTTATGTGGATATAGAAGTCGGCGCGGCTCATATCAAATTGCTGATCCCGAAAACAAGTGATTGCGAAATTGAAGCGGAAGATTTTGTTTTGACATCATTTGATTTTGACGGGTTCATTCAAGAGGATGATTACTACAGAACACAGAACTCTGATTCGACATCAAAGAAGATGTTTATTAAATTTGAAGGTGCGATTGCGAGTTTTGAAGTAGAACGCTATTGATACAGTCTGTGTGTTATGATATAATCTTCGACTTCCGGCGGGACAAGATCACTGATTGCTTGACCCGATTTTATCAAATTCCGAATTTCCGTTGATGATATATTCATCAGCGGAAATTTTATATATATGGGGGATCGCCCGTCAATTGTAAGTTCTTCGCTAATTTTAAATTGGTCGAAATCTTTATCTTCTCTCGGCACAATACATATTTGAGCTTCATTTAATATCTTTTCCCAATTACGCCATTTTCTGAAGTGAGAAGCTGAGTCGCCGCCAATCAGAAAGAACAACTCTGAATCCGGATATTTGTTTTTTAAGTACAGAATTGTCTCATAAGTATATGAAATATCGCCTTTATCAATTTCATAACTGCTTATCTCAAGCTTTGGATTATTCTTCAGAGCGAGGCGAACACACTCTAAGCGATGTTCTGCGGATATCTTTAGGGCGGAAGCTGATGCCGTTTTAAACGGAGAAATATTCGTCGGCATAAAGACACATTTATCAAGCTGCAAGGCATCAAGGAAGCACTCAGCAGCTGCAATATGAGCCTTGTGAATTGGATTAAATGATCCTCCGATTAAGCCGATTTTTGATTTCATATTACTCAAACGCAATTTAGTATATAATTATTAAGCCGAATTTTCGTTGTTCAGCTTAGGTTCAAAATAATAATAAGAGTGATTAAAACATGTATAAAATCTTAAATAATTATTCACTTCAATCACTCAATACATTTCGTGTGAATGCCAAAACCCGATATTATGTATCAATTAAAAACGAAAAAGAGCTGATCGAACTCGTGAACACAGATTTATTTCGTGATAATAAAACGATTCTGATAGGAGAGGGTTCTAATTTATTA
>JAQIDA010000032.1 GCA_027858275.1 Candidatus Kapaibacterium sp.
CGATAAAGAGTTTGTTACGTAATGATAAAATTCCGCTGAAGGATGCCAAGGAAAAGATAAAAGGTATGTCACTCAAACCGGGTGATGAAAAAATCAACAAAGAAATTGCCGAATTAGAATCTGTATCTATGATGAAATCCGCGCCTAAAGGCAAGTCTGTTAGACTTAAACCGGCTAAATCAGCAATGAATAATTCAGAGTCTATTGATATTTTGAAGAAAGTCTTGGATTATCTAAAAAAATAATCCCGGTTCATATACTTCTTGTACAGAGACGAAAATATCAATTGTAATTTGTAATATAATATTGTGTATTTTTGTAATTCGATTTGCAGAGCGATTTGCTCTCTGAAAATTTTGAAACTGAAAAAAAATAAAATTTCTGTAAAATACTAATTGAAGGTTCACTCAATGACAAAATTCGGACGATTAATTATTCTATCGTTAATATCGTGTTTTTTTGTCTTCAACAGCGCCTCAGCCGCAATGAAATACAAGATGATTACTATCGGCAATCACGACGATGAAGTTCTTGGCGTATTCGTGAATGAAGACGACACTAAAGTGGCAACATGCAGCCTCGACGAAACTGTGAAAATCTGGAGTATCCCTGAAGAAAAGCTTCTTCATACTTTGGTCGGTCATCAAGGAGCGGTCAATAATATTTCTTTTTCGGGAAATGATAAATGGCTCGCAAGCGGTTCGAGTGACATGTCTGTCCGTGTATGGGACGTTGAAACCGGCAAAGAGCTTGCCGTTCTTCGCGGTCATACTGACAAAGTCATCGGAGTTTATTTCAGCCAAGATGACAGTGCGACTTTTATAGCAAGTACAAGCTTTGACAGAACTGTGAAATTGTGGGACACAAGACTCGGCGCAGAAGTCAAAACTTTGCGTGATCATAAAAAATCTATAAATAACATCGCATACAGCTATGACGGAAATTTCCTGGCCTCTTGCAGTGATGATAAAAGTATTAAAATCTGGTCTACGGATTTAAAGACAAAAGAACCGGTTATGACTCTTATTGGTCATAAATTTCCGGTATTGACTGCTCTGTATAGCTTTGACAGTAAAATTCTTGCATCGTCTGATGAAGGCGGGTTCATTAAAATCTGGAAGATGCCCGACGGCAAACTTATCAGAACAATCAAAGCTCATAAAGATTTGATTCAGGATGTTTCTTTCGCGGAAGACAATAAAACTCTCGTAAGTGCGAGTATCGATAAAAAAGTAAAACTTTGGAATATCAACACCGGAACTAAGCTGATGGAATTTGACGCCGGTATCGAAGTCTGGTCAGTTGACCTTATCAGTGATTATAGTGTAATTATTCTTGGTTGCGCCGACGGTTCGGTTCGCTTCCTCAAACGTGTTGATTAATATAACGGAGATATAAATGAAATTTCTTAAGACTTTAGCAGCTCTTGCTTTTTTGACGGCACTCGTACCGGGTATTGTCTCAGCTCAGCTGATCAATACTGTTGTTTCGATTACGGGCAATATTTTTGACGCTGTTTCGCGTGAACCCGTTTCTTGTCACTTGCTGATCACTGACGAAGCAGGTAAGAGAATCACTATGGCTAAAAGTAACGCCTTTGACAACGGTTACTATTTTATGACAGGACTCAAACCCGGTCAGAACTATTTTGTCACAGTATTAAAGAAAAACTTCTTCAAGGAAAAATTTAAAATTACAGTTCCTAACACAGGTAAATATCAAGAAATATCTCGTGATTTCTTGATCAAACCGAAAACAAGAGGAGCTTTAATTCCTTTTCCTGTACCGCCGTTTGAATTGAATAAATCTAAGCTTCGATACGGAGCGGATGAATTGATCGGTGATTTTATAAGTACTTTATTGAATAATCCTAAAACGAATGTAGAAATTATCTGCTATCCGGACAACAATAAAAGTGCATTGAAAAACAAATCATTGACTGAAGAACGATGCGCTTCTTTGAAAGAATATTTCGAAAAGAACGGTATTGCTTCTTCAAGATTATCTTTTGTGGCAAACTCAAAGACTGATCCGAAGGATCCGCCGCCTACCAAGACAAGAGCTAAGGGCAAAAGATATATAGGTCCGATCTATATGCTGGTAAAATAATTTTCCCGATACAAGTTATTAATATGAGCGTCCGTTTTTTCAACGGACGCTTTTTTTATGTTAAGTGCTTGATCTTTGTTGATTATATTCATACTGATATACATCAGGTGTATCAGAAATTTATTTATAATATTTAATATTCGTTGAATCTGTTGATTTATATCGAATTATATTCAATGTCCGGATTAAATAAATATAAATTAATCTTTTATTCATTGTAGTTATTTATGAAATTACTATCTTGTAGACTGTGTGTAGTACGAAAAATTAGATTAACAGCTATTAATTTGAAAGACCTCCGGAGTGGATACAAAAAATTTTATACCTGATAAAAGTGAAGTTGTTGTAAGCGTGAAAGGCATTAACAAGTCTTTCGGGGATAATCATATTCTCAAGGGAATAGATCTCGACGTCAAAACAGGGGAACTGGTTTCGATAATCGGCAGGTCCGGTTGCGGCAAGACAACCTTCCTAAGGTGCCTCAATTGTTTGGAGATATTCGATTCGGGGCTTATGCGAATTGCAGGGATTACTTTGAATAAACTGCATAATAAGTCCACAAACAAGGGCAGCCGACTACAAAGCCGAAGCGGAAGATTCTTCAAAGGGTTTAAGGCAGTGCAAAATACGGACGAGGATTTTCAAAAGAAAGTCAGAACTCTCAGGGTTAGAGTAGGCATGGTATTCCAAAGCTTCAATCTCTTTCCGCATTTGACGGTGATGGATAATCTTATCAAGGCTCCGACTGTAGTGAAAAAAGAGACTAAAGAAGAGGCTCGTACCAGAGCTATTAAGCTTTTAGAAAAAGTTGGTATGGATGAGTTTGTTGACAGATACCCGCATGAACTTTCCGGCGGTCAGGCTCAGAGGGTCGCAATTGCGCGAGCTTTATCAATGAACCCGCAAGTAATGCTTTACGACGAACCGACTTCTGCGCTTGATCCTGAATTGGAACAAGAAGTTATGCAAGTTATGGAGAACTTGAACAAAGAAGGGATGACTCAGATAGTCGTGACTCACGCAATGCATTTCGCAAGAGGAGCTTCGGACAAAGTAGTATATTTGGAAGACGGCAAGATTATTGAAGCCGGCCATCCTGATGTACTTTTCAAAGATCCGAAAGACCCGAGAACACGTGAATTTCTCAAAACAATTCTGCATGATTAATAAAATTTATCGATAAATAACAACTATGAATAAAAAATATACCGTTTCAATTCTCTTTCTGATCGCTGCATTATTTATATCAATGAGCTTAGATCTAAAATCTGAAAAGAAAGTATTGCGTTGGGCTGCTGATAATGAGGGTTCTGCCCCGTTTATCAATCAGGATTATGATGACGCCACAAAACTGATTGGCTTTGAAAAAGAAATTGCCGATGCTCTCGCCGAAGAACTCGGTTGGGAATCTCAATTTGTTTATAACTCATGGGACGGCTTAATCCCGGGACTCAGCAGAGATGATTATGATATAGCCATAAACGGTTTGGAAATTACTGAAGACAGGGCGGCTGTAGTTACTTTTTCTGATCCTTACTTTTTAACTTATGAGCAACTTGTGGTACCGGTTTCGGACACTAGCACCAAATGCTTGAATGATGTGTTCGGTAAAAAGTGCGGAACACTCAAAGGCTCAGTTGCCGAAAGATTTCTCATTGCTACACCCGGAGCCATCGTAAAAAGCTATGACAATGAACTGACGGCATTTCAGGAAATGCAAATGGGAAGATTGGATGCCGTGTTAATTGATCATCCTATAGCACTATATTTTTGCAGTTGGAATAAAAAGGCTAAAATGGTCGGTTTGCCGATAGGTGAGGTTTCCTACGGAATAGTCCTCAGAAAAACCGACACAAAATTGATTGCGGATATTAACAGAGCATTAGCTGCTATAGTTAAGAACGGAAAGCTTCGCATAATTTTAGAGCGATGGAATCTTTGGAATTATATGCTGGTAAGTCATTTCGATGATCCAAATCCATCAAGTGTCGGACATCCCGCATTTAAGAGATTTGTTGAGTCTAAAGGCGGCGGGAAAAGTTTTGGCGAAACTGTTCAGCGTTATATAGGGTATCTTCCGGCGTTTGGACAAGGGGCAGTTGTCACGGTTACCCTATCGATATTGTCAATGATGCTGGCGATCTTTGCGGGCTTGTCTCTCGCTCTGATGCGTGTCTACGGAAATCGAGTCATTTCGAGGGCTGCTATAATATTTATTGAAACAGTTCGCGGAACACCTCTGCTGATCCAGATTATGATAATATATTACGCTTTGCCTATGATTGGTCTTCAGATGCCGGCTTTCTTTGCCGGTGTTATCGGTTTGGGGCTCAATTACGCGGCTTATGAAGCAGAAAATTATCGAGCCGGTCTTTTTTCGGTTCCGAGAGGACAAATTGAAGCTGCAATGTCATTAGGAATGTCAAAATTTCAGTCGTTGCGACACATTATTTTGCCACAGGCAATTCGACTCGTTATTCCGCCGGTTACAAATGACTATATTTCACTTTTAAAAGATTCATCTTTGGTATCATTAATCGCGATAACGGAATTAACAAAAGTATTTCTCTCGTTCGCAGCAAGAGATTTCGATTTCCTCGGCCCCGGTCTCATGGTAGCTGTTATCTATCTGCTGATCGGTTTGCCTTTTGTTAAATTAGCAAAAATAATCGAAAAACGTTTCTCGATTGATCACAGGAAAACTGTGTAAATCGATCTTGATTAACGTGTCTCCGTCTATAAAAAATGTCCGCCACGGTTGAATAGTGTCGGACATTTTTAGTTCATACCATGCCCTACCGACAAATTTTCCGGACGACCATATTTTTCTCCTGTTATATAATTAATAATCCTTAAGTTTGAGATTCGTAAAAAAATGAATTTCGAAACAGAGACATATTGTCCCGAAATAGAACAAAAGATTAGATTTTTACGAATTATTAAATTAAATATCAAGATAATCGTCTTTAGCCAGACAAAAAACAGCGTTGTACAGAGCGCGGAAATATAAAAAGGAATTAGGGAATGAGTAATACATCCGGATCGAAAAACGATCAAAATAGTAATGACAACAAAAATCATAACGAGAGCCGAGATAATAACAGCAGAAATGATGATAAGAAAAAGAATAATCCTTTCGGTGATTTTGGTAAATTCACAGGCGGAGGCGGACCTCAGGGCAACAAAGCAAAGAACCTTTTGCTTATGGTTATTATCGGCATTTCTTTGATGCTGGTATGGGTGGTAATGAATGAAGCTAATAATCCTGAAAAGGAAATTACTTTTACTCAGTATCAGCAATTGCTCGGACAAAACGCTATTTACAAGGCTGTGATTAAGAAATCACAGACGAGCGACTATACGTTTCACGGAGAACTCAAACAGGCTATGCCGCTTGTTCTCGCAGACAAGCAAGAACATCATATTACGTTCTTTTGGACAAATCTTGGTGTTGTTGATTCTGAAACAGAAAGAATCTGGGCTGAAAAAAATATTGACTGGTCTTATCAGAAGGACGAGAGTGCTCTTGTCAGTTTGTTATGGACAGTACTGCCGTGGATTGTGCTTATCGCAATATACTTTATTTTCATCAAGAGGATGCAGGGTGGCTCAGGAGGAGGCGGAGGATCAAAAGGCATATTTTCTTTCGGGAAGTCAAAAGCAAAATTGATGAATGAAGGCGATTCCAAAGTTACATTTGCCGATGTTGCAGGTGCCGATGAGGCAAAATACGAACTTGAAGAAGTTGTTGAATTTCTTCAAATACCGGATAAATTTCGTAAGCTCGGCGGAAAAATACCACGCGGTTTGTTGCTTGTGGGTTATCCGGGAACAGGCAAAACATTGCTTGCCAAAGCTATTGCCGGCGAGGCAAAAGTCCCTTTCTATTCAATCTCAGGTGCTGATTTCGTTGAAATGTTTGTAGGCGTTGGAGCCAGTCGTGTTCGTGATTTATTTGACACCGCGAAGAAAAATGCTCCTTGTCTTGTGTTTATTGACGAAATAGATGCTGTCGGTCGTCAGCGAGGCGCAGGTGTCGGCGGCGGTCACGATGAACGTGAGCAAACTTTGAACCAGTTGCTCGTAGAAATGGACGGGTTTGAAGAAAACAACGGTGTAATTATTATAGCCGCAACTAATCGTCCTGATGTTCTTGATCCTGCTTTATTACGCCCCGGTCGTGTTGATCGTCAGGTGGTAGTTGACAAACCGGATATTAAAGGACGCGAAGGCATCTTCAAAGTTCATACAATAAAAGTTCCTCTCGGTGATGACGTGAATCTTTCCGTACTCGCAAAAGCTACTCCGGGACTTTCGGGGGCGGATATAGCAAATATCGTCAACGAATCTGCGTTGCATGCTGCTCGTCGTGACGGCAACAGAGTCACGATGTACGATTTCGAAAGCGCTATGGATAAAGTTATGATGGGTATTGAACGCAAAAGCATGGTGCTTAGCGATCAGGAGAAAGAAATGACTGCCTATCATGAGATGGGACACGCATTGGTCGGAAAATTCATGCCTGAGAGTTATCCTGTTCACAAAGTAACTATTATTCCT
>JAQIDA010000091.1 GCA_027858275.1 Candidatus Kapaibacterium sp.
ATCCGAGGAAGCAGTCATTTATCTGGGAACAACGTCACCATTGTCCTCAAGCAACCTACCCGATCGCGACATTTGAGACAATGTCTCTTGAGCGAACAGCTCTTCTTTCTTTTGCTCGGAAGCAAAAGACACCGCGACCCTATTTGGTCTTGCTCCGCGCGGGGTTTACCTTCAACGACGATTGCCCGCCGCAGCCGTGAGCTCTTACCTCACAATTTCACCCTTACCTCCGCCCTCGAATAATTAAATCCGGAACGAATCGGCGGTTTGCTTTCTGTTGCACTTTCCGTCAGCTTGCCTGTCAATCGAAATATCGAAGCTTGCTGCCTTCGCGTTACGAAGCGCGCTGTTCTGCGGAGTTCGGACTTTCCTCATTTCGACTAAAAGCCGAAACGCGACTGCTCGCTTTCCCCTCCTACGAAATTATTTTTTTGAGACGCTGTTGTCTCAAAATAAAATTGTCCCGCTCTCATACGAAATCGGAACAATTTATTGTTATGACTTGAAGAATTTATTGATTAAAGCTCAATGTCTTCCAATTCAAGTTCCTCGGGGAACAAAACTCTTCCGCATTGTTCGCATGTATAAACATCTTCGAGTCTGGTTCTGATTTCAACAATGATTTGCGGCGGAATTGCACTGTAGCACCCGGAGCAACTGTTTTTTCTGACTTGAACGGCAGCGTCTTTATGGTATGAACGAATTCTGTTGTATACTTTCATATCTTCAGTATCGAGTGCATTCGAGCGATCTTCTCTTAATTTGAAAAGAGCTTGAACTTCAGCGTTTTGACCACTGTTAATTATGTTGAACTCTTTTTCTTTTTCAAGCAGTGCAACGGTACTTGCTTCAACATCTTTTTTCTGTTCAATGAGCATCGCGGCCAAATTTTCCTGTTTGACACCTGATCCGCGCAATTCGTCAATCAATTTATTATGGGCATCGCGAAGATTATCAATCTCCTTTGTAATAGCATCGAATTCTTTGTTATTTCTAACCAAAAACTGTTGTTTAGCTAATTTTTCTTCTCTGTCTTTCATTTCGATGAGAGTGATTTTCGAAGAGGAAATGAACGATTTAACATCAGCTGTTATACCTTCTGTTTCGTCCAATATTGCTTGTAGCTCTGATACTCTAAGTCTCATTGAATCAAGTTTTTCCGGCAAATCACCGAACTCTTCTTGAAACTCGTCCAACATTTCATCAACCTGAGCCAATGCCGCAAATTTAAAAATACGAGATTGCATTTTACACCGTCAATTTATTATTATTTAAATATTCTTTTTGCTTTTCAATATATTCCGCGCTTTTAGGATAATATCTCACCGGATTAGTCAATACGGCGGAGACAATTATTTTGTCATAATCTTTTTTATCCAAATTTTCTTCTAATAATCGGGCCATGCCCGCAGGGACAAACTGTTCTGTTTCGTAATGCCCCGGATCAATCAACATCATTGTACCGTCAGCAGCGTGAAATTTATGATAGGTCAGGTCTGCAGTGATGAAAGCCTGAGCACCGCACTCAATCACACTATCAGTAAATGACGTACCGCTTCCGCCTACAATAGCGATTTTATCAATTTTCTTATCTTCAGTCAAAGGAGAATAACGCAAAGGTGAATTGCAAACATTATAAACTTTTGCAAGCAATTCAGATTGAGTCATGGGTTTTTCCGGTTCAGCCGTTACGCCCATTCCCTTGTTTTCATATTTTCTATCTGCCTCTAAGAACCCCGTAACCTTTAGTCCGAGGCGATCCGCGAGAATTTTGCTTGTACCTTCGATATAAGCGTCAAAATTTGTATGAGCTGATATCAAAGCAATTGAGTTTGAAATTAATTTTGAACAAAGACGCCCGACTCGGTCATCATCACGAATCTCAGTCATTGGCATAAAGATCAGAGGATGAAATGTGACAATGCAATCGCAGTTTTCTGCAATGGCTTCGTCAATCAGCTCGTCGTTGACTTCTAAGGTCATCATCAAAGAACGGATTTCCGTTCTTCCGCTTTGCACCTGAAGGCCGAGCCTGTCACCTTCCATGGCTGTATCTGCCGGAAGAAGGTCCTCTGTCAATTTCAAAAAATCATCAATCCTCATCTTAGCCGATTCTCCCGATTAATCATTTTCAGCATCATGGCAAGAACAATAATTATCCAATTTGGCATAAAGCTGAACCACTAAATTACGAAAGATTATTAACTCATACAATTTTTAAGGATTCTTTATCGTTTTATATTTGAACGTAATTGATTATTTCTCTCAAAATGAGAACTTTTTATTTTGAAATTCGGGAAGAAAACATGAAGCATATTTTCAAATATCTTATAAAAACTATAATCCTTATTGTTGTTGTTTTTAATTATTCTCAGAGTTACTGTGAATCCGGTAGATTGGCAGAACAAGCTGATGACGGGAGCTACGGCAATTATACTTTCGAATCTCCTCGCCCTTTAGTTACTTATTCAGAAAAAAATAAAACTATTGCGAATGTTTGGGGCGCGGATATGATTCTGTCTAACAATGGTTTCGGGATGGGTGTTTTTTATCAACATATTATTTCCGGAGATTTATATTTTTTTAGCAGTTTGTATATGTCCGGAGCAAGAAATACTGACGAATATGAAATGTGGGATCAGGCGAGTAACAGTTATGTAGTCCCCGGGAAAGTCAATCGCATTTTTATGTTTCCGCTGACAGTTGGTATTCAACAATATATTTTCACTGAAGAATTGTCAGAAAGTATGCGCCCGTTTATTAATCTTGGAATCGGACCGACATTTATTGTCGCGGCTCCTTACCCGGGATATGAATTTTTTGAATCGTTTGGGGAAGCTGTCACTTATACCAGGCCGTCCGCTTTTGTAGGTGCCGGTGTTAACGTCTATGTCGTTGATGACAAATTCTTGAGCATCAACATGAGGTATTACTATACTCCGTTCGGGGATACCGGTTTGGAAAGTGTAACAGGGAGTCCTATTAAGGATTTCGGAGGTTTATTCCTGTCGATCAGTATGGGTGCGAAATATTAATTTTTATTCGATTGTGTTTTTCCGGGCAAAATAATAATCAACAAGGATCATGAATCCGCAAGCAGCATAAGGTATGAGAATTATTTTCATCATTGCTTGATATCGGGGTATCGCAAAAAATACTACAGCCAAGATTGCGTGATATGCCAGGAAAAGATAGAGTTGCCGATTGTCTGTATTTTTTCTTGATTTATAAACAGCTAAAATGCTGAAGACAATTAACAGCCCCCAGGGCAGCAGATATGCCAAATTCTCAGTTCGATCATCGTAAGGATTGACTAAAAACAAGTGGAATAATTTTTCTGCTGATCTTGATATTTCATCCGCCGGAGCTTCTATAATAGTCCGAAAAGCATATCCATAATACATCTTGCTGAGACGCAATTCATATTTATTATCAGCTTGCAGTTTCTTGATATTGTTTACCATCTCGTCATCGCACCACATTCCGGGACGATATGGATTATGTCCGCGATAGAAATTTTGTCCTCCTGATGTGGTCATCGGCACAAATTCATCAAAGACATAATAATTCCTGATCTGCCAAGGCAAAACGCAGAGGAAAGCTATAATAAAAGACAGTATTAATTTCTTCATCTTGCCGGAACGCAACAGCATTACAGAAAACATTGCGAAAAACAAGATAAATTCCGGACGGAAGTACATTGTGCCGCCGAGCAATAGTCCTGCATAGATGAAATCGCGGGTTTTGTCGCTATTTTCTAATCTAATCATGAGCATGGTCATTGCCGACACTGCAATATGATAGATAATTACGGAGCCGTAAGAAGTCGATGCATAGATAAACTCGGGAAGAAAGGCATAGATCGCCGCCGCGATCAGAGCTGTCTTTTCATTGAATCGTAACAATGTGTATCTATATAAGAGATACATCGCTATAACGCTCAACAATGCCTGAAAGATCATAATCATCATGTTGCGCAGCACTATGTTTTCTATCAGCATGAACGGTATTAACACTCCGGGGTAACCGGGAGGCATATAAGCGGAGGGTCGGGGCGAATCAGTGTCAACACTTCTAAATCCAACGCCCTCTTCGGTAGGATAAAAAAGCGAGTAGTCTTTGCCGTCTAATACATTCTTTGCAAGTTCGCCGAACTCCCAATAGTTTTCTGACTCAAGGTCGACAAACATGAGAGCGAAGATTATTCTCGCGGCAAATGCCGAACTGAGCAGTATTATCAGAAGTTTTGATTTTTTCATAATGTATTAATTTTGCAGACGGCATAATTTCACATGTTTATCAACATATCAATTTATCAATAACCGGTCTTTCTCCAAAACAAAAAATCCCAAACTATATATTTTTAGTTTGGGATTTTGAATACAACTGACAATAATCATTATTGTTCAGTAAATGCTCTGCACATGTATGTACACTGACCGCAATCCGTACATTTGTCAGAGTCCACTGACGGAGCAGCGTATCCGTTTTGTACAATCGCGTCAACGGGACATCTGTGAACGGCAGGACAGGGGTGGTTTTGCGGGCATCGAGCAGTAATTACTTCTATCATCATTCTTCCAATTGTTAAGTTAATAATCTATATTCCTCATCAGCAATATAGGGATGACAATTATTAGGTTTTTTTATTGTAGAAGTTTTTTTTGGACGGGAATATGGAAGAGATTTTCTGTCTTGCTAAGACGCCCAAATTGGGCTTCTCTACTGGGGCTTGGATGTCAGAGAGAACTCAGACAAGCTATTTCACAAACTCGTCATAAACAGACTGAGCCTCAGTCCATTGATCCATAACGACATGTATTTCTTTTTGGAGTTGGTCGAATTCGTATTGTTTTTTGCTTGCGCCTGTTTGCTTGAAAAAGTCCGGTTTTTCAAACATTGCTTCGAGTTCCGAGATACGTGTTTCCATTGTTTCAATCTGTTCTTCGAGTTGCTTTGCCTTTTTCTTCAGACGATTCGCGTCTGTGTTGAATTTCTTCTGTTCGGCACGCGCGAGTTTGTCTTTGCCGGGTACAATTCCCTTGTCTTTTCTGCTTGCCTTTTTCTCGGCTTCGAGTTCTTGCAGAGTTTCGATTTTTTGTTTATCGATGAAATCGTAAATATCGCCGTCGTATTCTTTCAGCATGTGATCTTTGAAGTATACTGTTTTGTCCGTCAGACCGTGGAGGAAACTACGATCGTGAGAAACGACTATCATTGCGCCGTCGAACCGCAAAAGAGCTTTTTTCAACACCTCTTTCGCGGTTATATCAAAGTGGTTTGTCGGTTCATCGAGTATAAGAAAATTGATCGGTTTGAGGAGCATTTTGCATATCGCGAGTCTTGCCTTTTCTCCGCCGGAAAGGATTTTCACTTTTTTGTCAATAGTGTCGCCGCCAAACATAAACGCTCCGAGCAGGCCTCTTACGTTTGTGCGCATGTCACCCGTAGCAGCTTTATCTATCACATCAAAAACTGTCATATTAGGGTCCAGCAGTTCAGCCTGATGCTGTGCATAGTAGCCGATTTCGACGTTGTAGCCCATGTTTTTGCTGCCTTCGTGTGATTATATACCCCCGAGGATTCTTG
>JAQIDA010000055.1 GCA_027858275.1 Candidatus Kapaibacterium sp.
CATCGAAGTTTTTGAAAATTCCGTTTTGCAGAATTTGAATTCTCGGTTCCTCTGCCCGGAGAAGATAGAGTTTGTCATTCACAACAAGATGAGCTACAATTTTTCCGCTTACAAGCTCATAAGTTCCGTTTTTGATTTTTAGGAGTTGATCTCCGGGTCTATAGCTGTGTAATTCATCAAGATATTCAAAAAAAACTGACTGGGAAACCGGATTTGCTTGGTATCCGCGCGGGACTACTTCGAATTTCCCGGAGTTTGTGTCAATTTTATAGACTCCCGAAGAATTCGAAACCAACAACCCATATTTCTTGCTTTGATGCATGCCTGTTATTTGCCCAAACTCACTTGTATAATGAGTCACATCAATTGAATACAATGTCGATGAGCAAAGGAAAATTAGAATAATTAAAAAGCGCATGACCTTGTCCTCCGTGAGTAAATGTGAAAATGTTTGATAAACAAAAACAAAATAACTTATTACAACCTCTATATGATTTTAGGGCTCCTCTCCCCCAAAACATTTGCCTTTACATTAACCCCAATATAGTAAATAATTTCTTGATATCAAATATTTGTAAGAAGCATATTAAGCAGTCAAATTAATTCTGTTAAAAAGCACTCTGCTCTTTACCAATTCACTTGTCCCAAAGCATTCCTTAAAATAATCCACCCCCTTATCCGTGATACCCAAATGTTAAGAAGCTTGCGGGACATCAGGAAAACAAACGTCCGTGTAAGCATTTGTAAATTCAAGGCTTCCGGGTGTTTTTTCGTTGATCGGCTCGGAACGTGAAAAGGAAAAGTTTTAAAATGATCACTTTCAACGAATTGGCCCTCAGTGAGGAAATATTAAAAGCTGTCGGCGAGTTGGGTTTTGAAACCCCCACTCCCGTACAGGAAAAATCAATTCCGCATCTGCTCACTTCGAGCAGAGATTTATTAGCACTGGCGCAGACAGGCACAGGCAAAACAGCCGCCTTCGGTCTGCCGACCATCGAGCAAATTCAAACCGAATACAATGCCGTTCAGGCATTTGTTCTATGTCCCACAAGAGAACTGTGCATACAGATTACTAAAGACCTTCAGTCTTACGCCAAATACAAAGAAGGCGTAAAAATCACTGCCGTTTATGGCGGCGCAAGCATTGACACACAGATCCGCGCACTTCGCAGAGGCGTTCAAATCGTAGTCGGAACTCCCGGCCGCGTACTCGACATGATGCGCAGAAAAGCACTGAAAATCGACCACATCCAACGCTTGATCCTCGATGAAGCAGACGAAATGCTATCAATGGGCTTCAAAGAAGAACTCACCGGCATTTTGGCGGAAACACCTGATGACAAGCAAACTCTGCTTTTCTCAGCGACAATGCCCCGCGAAATTAAAAATATCGCCGATAAGTACATGAAAAACCCGCTGGAAGTCACAGTAGGCAAGAAAAACGCGGGTGCCGAAAACGTAGACCACATCTATTATATGGTGCAGGCAAAAGACAGATACGAAGCATTGAAGCGTATCGCCGACATCAACCCTAATATATACGGTATCGTTTTTTGCAGAACCAGAAGAGAAACTATGGAAGTCGCCGCGAAATTGATCCGCGACGGCTACAACGCCGACGCTCTGCACGGAGAATTGTCTCAGGCGCAGCGCGATCAGGTCATGGGTCGATTCAGACAGAAACATCTTCAAATTTTAGTGGCGACCGACGTTGCCGCTCGCGGTTTGGACGTAACTGATCTGACACACATTATCAACTATAACTTGCCTGACGAACCGGGTACTTACGTACACAGAAGCGGAAGAACAGGTCGCGCCGGCAAAAAGGGTTTGTGCGTAACAATTATCCACGGCAGAGAGCGCAACAAAATATATCAACTCGAACAAAAAGTCGACAAGAAATTCAAAAGAGAAAATGTTCCCAACGGACAGCAAGTTTGCGAAAAACGTTTATACAACGTTATCGACAAAATTCAGAACGTAGAAATCGACGACGAACAGATCGCTCAGTTCATGCCGGTTGTTGAAGAAAAACTATCCGAACTGACTCGCGAAGATATGCTCAAAAGACTCGTGTCAGTTGAGTTCAGTCGTTTCTTGCGCTATTACAAAAACGCGCGTGATCTCAATATAATCGCTCACGAAAAACCTAATCGCTCTGACAGAAGAGAAGGTATGAGCGGAAACAAACGTGACGGTTCAGGCTACGGCAGCAAACATTACAGCGACACTCCGTTCACAAGATTCCATATCAATTTGGGTCGCAACAATAATATGACCCCGCAAAGATTGATGGGCGTTATAAATGAAAATATTCGCTCGAAAAAAGTAGAAATCGGCAAAATCGAGATTATGAAGAAATTCTCTTTCTTCGAAATCGACAGTCGTTATGCGGACAAAGTAACTTCAGGATTCCAAAAAGCCACATTCGACGGTGAACAGATTTTCGTTGAAACAGTCAATCACGGCCCTCACGATTCAAAAGGTTCAAGAGAATCCGGAGAATCAAGAGACAAATTCTACAGAGAAAGATCGTCCGGAAGCAGAGGCAGAAGTCGCGGCGGAGACAGAGACAGACGTCCCGGCATTAAAAAAGAGAAAAAATATTTCCCTAAGAACAAGAAAAGCAGAGGAAAATAAGCTGTATATTGGCTGAACCTATGGCTAAGATGATAGGTGCGATAAAGATGATGAAGAGATATAATTTCTTCATCATCTTTTTTTTTGTTGTGCTTGACCACCCCGCCCTTCGGGCAGTGGCTGTCTCATAATAACTTATGAATCAACTTTTTGAAACTCTCCTCCTGTTTTAGGAGGAGTCCCCGCAGGGGGAGGTGGTTCTTCGGGTACATGTCACACTGTGTTTCGTGCTTGACCACCCCGCCCTTCGGGCACCCCTCCTTGGAAAAGGAATGATTAACTTTGCTAATAGCCCGTACTATACTTGTTATTGCTGTATTTTAAATAAGCATACCAAACGATATTCTAAGCAGTATTTATATATATTAAGAGCAAGCATTGAAGTACCTATGCCGTGTATATATGCCCATGAGTCAGTCAAAAATCCTCTGCTATGTTCATATGCCTCTTCTTGCAATGCTAAGTTGTCTTCAACAGCAGCAACAGAAAAAATGAAAGCAACAGACAACAACCTGATCCCTTTCTCATCCACGGGCGCAAGCCCGCTCGGATCTTTCCAATTCACCGGAGAGTTATAGGAATAATTATAAGCCCCTTGCTCTTTATGTCAAAATATTATATCTAAAAACCAATTAAATCTTTCGACATCAATAAGCACGATCAAGTAGTACCACAGGCACAAAGAAAGTATGTTAATTATGACATTTTTATTAGTATGGTGACTAAGACTCCTGGCTCTAAAAACATTTTGGGAAAATCGTATGACGCAATAAAAAACATAAGCGATACCGCCAAACGATATGAAAAGATAGAAAGCAAGCATAATAAATTGCGCCCATTCCATACCATATGTTAAAACCATTTCGCTTTCTGCAACTGACTTCATATCGGACTTATAATATAACACCCAGTTACAAATCCAGTAAAATATTACTGAGACAGCAAGAACTATCCACATATATTTTTCAATTACTAAAAATTTGATTTTCATATATTACTTTCAATTATTTCGATTCGTTATCTTAGTAAATGCAACTTTGATAATATCTATTTTGTCCATATTCTTGCTCCTTTATTTGCAAGCAAATATAGATTTTTATAATTGTCAATTATCTTGAATCTATGAGTGTCAATTTCTTTGGGATTATTAGTTAATATCAGATATCGCTGTAAATTCTTCTGTCTGTCTGCCATATATATGTGTGAACGGTATCTATATATATAAACAGCGTTTATAACTTTTAACCCCTCTACTTTATTGTCATACAAATACAATATTTGCTCAACAAGCATTTTCCTATTTGATTTGCTTACAAACGACCATAGCTTATTTGTATCTAATTGTTTATCGTAAGTATAACCGACTTTGTGTATTTTATATTTACTATCATCAAAATAAAGCATTTTATCTTTACCGATTATAATGGATATATAT
>JAQIDA010000107.1 GCA_027858275.1 Candidatus Kapaibacterium sp.
ACATAATAATAAAAAAATTCTTATCTTGGAAACGAAATTTCAATGTAGTACTAATAAACGCTTGAAGAAATAAATAATAATCGAGGTCTCTAATGGATTATCTGCTAACAGAAGAACAACTTATGCTCAAAGACATGGTGTCAAAATATGCTGCGGAAAAAATTGCACCTGTCGCGTCAGAAAATGAACGCAACCATCGTTATCCCGCGGAAATCATTAATGAACTTTCCGAACTCGGCATGCTGGGAATATATTTTCCGGATGAATACGGCGGATCAGGAATGGATTTCGTCTCTTACACTATCGCTATTGAAGAAATTTCACGTCATTGCGCCTCCACAGGTGTGATTATCTCCGCTCATACTTCACTCGTATGCGATCCGATTTTCAGATTCGGAACAGAAGAGCAGAAACAAAAATATCTACCCGATCTATTGTCCGGAAATAAAATCGGAAGCTTCACATTGACTGAAGCAGGCGCCGGATCAGATGCCGGAGCTACTCAAACCACTGCCAAACTCGTTGACGACAAATGGGTTCTTAACGGAGCCAAATTGTTCGCCACTAACGGAAAAGAAGCTGAGACTTTCGTATTATTGGCCTCTACTGATTTGAGTCAAAAAACTCGCGGTATTTCAGCTTTTATAGTTGAAAAAGATACTCCCGGATTAAGTATCGGCAAACTCGAGAAAAAACTCGGTATTCGTTGCTCATCAACGGCTGAAATCATTCTTGAAGATGTTACTATTCCCAAAGAAAATATGCTCGGCGAATTGAACAAAGGCTTCAAAGTCGCTATGGTAACTCTCGACGGCGGCAGACTCGGAATCGCTTCACAGGCTCTCGGTATAGCCAAAGCATCTATCGAAGACGCTGTTAAATACGCTAAGGAAAGAATCCAATTCGGTCGTCCGATAGCAGATTTACAGGCCATCCAATGGATGATCGCGGATATGAAAACTGAAGACGATGCCGCTAAATTGCTCGTATGGAGTGCCGCGACAATGAAAGACAAAGGACTTGTTTATTCGACTGAATCTGCAATTGCCAAGCTCAAAGCTTCGGAAGTCGCTTCTTTCTGCGCGAACAAATGCGTCCAAATCCACGGCGGTTACGGATATACAGAAGATTTCAACGCAGAACGCTATTTGCGCGACGCTAAGATCACTGAAATTTATGAAGGCACAAGTGAAGTTCAGAGATTGGTTATAGCGAGAGCAATGTTGAAATAAGAAGAAGAGACCACCCCGCCGCAAGGCGGCACCCCTCCGGAGGAGGGGAATAAGACGGGGAGTCTCTCAAATTCCCCTCCTCCGGAGGGGTGCCCGCAGGGCGGGGTGGTTCTTACAGATTATTTGCATTAATACTCACGAATTTATTAATATTTGGACAGATTAAGGTTATATAAAAATGGATAAGATTAAAGTACTGACCGCTACATCACTATTTGACGGTCATGATGTTTCTGTAAATATATTCAGGCGTTTGTTGCAAAAAGGCGGTGCTGAAGTCATTCATCTCGGTCATAATCGATCTGTCAGCGAACTGATCAAAGTAGCTCTGCAAGAAGATGTCGACGCTTTGCTGGTAAGTTCTTATCAAGGCGGGCACAATGAATATTTTAAATTTCTGGTTGATGAGTTGCATAAACACGGCGCGGGAGACAAACTTGTATTCGGCGGCGGCGGCGGTGTGATTTTGCCGGCGGAAATAGACGCTCTTCAGAAATATGGAGTGTGCAGGTTGTATCATGCTTTGGACGGTCAGGAAATCGGTATCGACGGAATAACCGAAGATATTATTAAAAGAATTGAAGATCATCGTTCGAAAATAGTCAAATATGACGAAGCCAAGTTCACTGATGAATATATCAAAAATAATCCTAACGCGGATAAATTTGAAGTCGCTCGCCAATTAACATTTATGGAAAGCAGTGTCAATTCTAATATTGATGAGATTCGCGAAAGATATCAAGCTAATGACTTGAAAAAATCTTTAGTTCTCGGCGTAACCGGCACCGGCGGCAGCGGCAAAAGCTCCGTTATCGATGAATTTATCGGCAGAATGATTTCTTATACTGATGATATCCGTGTTGCCGTGTTAGCTGTGGATCCGTCCAAATCCCGCTCAGGCGGTGCTTTGCTCGGCGACAGAATCAGGTATAACCAAATCTATCATGACAGAGCCTATTTCAGAAGTTTTGCCACTCGTGACAGCTCTTCGGAACTAAGCGCGGCGATCAAGGATTCTATCGCAGTTTTGAAATCCTGCGGTTATGATTTTATTATCGTTGAGACAAGCGGTATCGGTCAGGGCAACAGCGGAGTTGCGGAAATATGTGATTCATCCGTATATGTGATGACCGCGGAATTCGGCGGACCTTCTCAGCTCGAGAAAATTGACATGCTCGAAATCGCTGATTTCATAGTAATAAATAAATTTGAAAAAATCGGCTCGGAAGACGCGTTCAGAGAAGTTATGATTCATTATCTGAGAACTCGCGAAGTCGGCGGAAGCATGAACAAGCCCCTTGAAGAATTAGGCTTACCTGTATATCCCTGTTCCGCTAACCAATTTAATAACGGCGGTATCAACAAACTGTTTATTGATCTGTACAAGAAATTGAAAGATACAACCGGTGCGGATTACACAATCAACAATGAACTCGTTGATATGTTGCCCACAAAACTCAATCAAGAATTCGGTTTGATCAATACACGCAGAATTAATTATCTCGCTGAAATAACTGACACGGTTCGCGACTACAAATCTCACGTTGACGAACAATGCCAAGCGGCAGGCGATGTTTACGCACTAAAAGAGACAATCAAACAGATTGAAGACAAGCCGGCGATAAAATTGCTCAAAGAAACATTTGAATCTAAATGGAACGCTCTCGACGACATTTCAAAAAAAGCTGTCTCGGAATGGGATTTGACCAAAAAGAACATGAGCGAACGGACTTTGAAATACAAAATCCAAAGCAAAGAATTTGAGGTTGATCTTTTCACAAAGAGCCTTTCCGGTTCGGCAATACCGAAAATCGCGCTTCCGAAGTTTACTTCCTGGCCTGAAATACTAAGATGGATATTATTAGAAAATCTTCCCGGATTTTTCCCTTATACTGCCGGAGTGTTTCCGTTCAAAAGAACAACGGAAGACCCAAAACGTCAATTTGCCGGCGAAGGCGGTCCTGCCAGAACTAACAAAAGATTTCATTACTTATGTGAAAATGACGATGCCAAGCGTTTGTCTGTAGCATTCGACGGAATCACATTATATGGAGAAGACCCCGCTGAAAATCCTGATATATACGGGAAAATAGGGGAGAGCGGTGTCTCGATTTGTACAATTGACGATATGCGCGATCTGTTGGCGGGATTCGATCTTCTTGACCCTCTGACTTCTGTTTCAATGACAATAAATGCGCCCGCGCCGATCATGGTTGCTTTCTATTTTATGACCGCATACAGAGCGGAACTCGTTAAAGCGGAAGCAGCAGGCTCGAAACTAAACGATTCCGACAAGGCTGAATTGAAAATGAATACTTTCCGCAGACTGCGCGGAACTGTTCAAGCGGACATGCTCAAAGAAGATCAGGGACAAAATACATGCGTATTCTCTATGAATTTCGCAATGAAATTAATTGGAGATTTGCAAGAATATCTCTCGCAAAATCAAATCAAAAACTATTACTCCATATCCGTATCCGGCTATCACATTGCCGAAGCCGGAGCTAATCCAATTACTCAGCTCGCTTTGACTCTCGCCAACGGATTTACTTATGTTGAATACTTCCTCAGCCGCGGAATGAAAATTGATGATTTCGCCCCCAATTTATCATTCTTCTTCTCAAACGGACCCGATCCCGAATATTCAGTTATCGGAAGAGTTGCCCGTCGTATTTGGGCTGTGGCGATGAGAGATAAATACGGCGCCAACGCTAAATCTCAAAAATTGAAATATCATATTCAAACTTCCGGTCGTTCTTTGCACGCTCAGGAAATTGATTTCAACGACATCAGAACAACCCTTCAGGGCCTGCTCGCTTTCTACGATAATTGCAACTCATTGCACACTAATTCCTATGATGAAGCCGTAACGACTCCGACGGAAGAATCTGTTCGTCGTTCCATGGCGATTCAGATGATTTTATCAAAGGAATTCGGAATGTTGAAAAATGAAAATCCGAATCAGGGATCGTTTATTATCGAAGAATTGACTGATTTGACAGAAGAAGCGGTTTTGAATGAATTCAATAATATATCTCGTCGTGGCGGAGTTCTCGGAGCTATGGAAACTCAGTATCAACGTTCTAAAATTCAAGAAGAATCAATGTATTACGAATATCTGAAGCAGTCGGGCGAATATCCGATCATCGGAGTTAATACATTCCTGCCTACTGAGCAATCCAATCCTTACGGAAACATGCTGATAACCAGAGCAAGCGACGAAGAAAAAAATTCAAGACTCCAAACTCTTTATGCTTTCCAAGAAGAGCACCAAGATGCTTCCGAAGCCGCTTTGGATAAATTAAGAGAGGTTGTGCTGCGAGGCGGAAACGTTTTCGAGGAATTATTGAACACTGTCGAGCATGTTTCAATGGGACAGATCACAAATGTCCTCTATGAAATTGGCGGAAAATACAGGAGAGGTATGTAGTCATGTCAGAAGACAGTAATCCGAATAATCTCTCAAAGATCGAAGACCTTTCGAAAGAGGAACTCCTCGAGCTTTTGCATATATACGCGAAAAACTGGCTGGCACACGACGGATGCTGGTTTCTCGGTATTGAAGAGAAGCTTGGTATGGAAGACGCGATATACTTCGACAGAGAAGCATGGAAAAGATTCACAATAGTCGAAGCGAGAAGACTCATAGGGTTTCTCCAACTCGGTGAAGACTCCGGAATAGCCGGACTCAAAGCAGCATTAGGTTTCAGGCTCTATGCTACTTTGATCGAAGACAAAATCGAAGTTCTCGACGATAAGACATTGCGATATTACGTGACTTCCTGCAGAGTTCAATCGACTCGCCGCAAAAAAGGACTGCCGGATTTCCCCTGTAAATCAGTCGGCATCCATGAATACACTCTGTTTGCGAAAACTATTGATAAAAGATTTTCTACAGAATGTATATCCTGTCCGCCGGAAATAACTGATGAAGCGCATCATTGTGTTTGGGAATTTAAGTTGGAGAAGTAAGAATCTAAAAAAAACTCCCCTCCTCTTCCAAGGAGGGGTGCCCGAAGGGCGGGGTGGTTCTTCTCTTGAAAAAGAAAAGAAAAATCATATAAATAAACAATCTCTACAAAATGAGGACAAACAATCGTATGAGAAGAATTAAATCGGAAATATCGACAAAAACTCCGGCTTATAAGGAGAACTACGAATATTCGAAAACCCTGATTTCGAATCTGCACGAAAGATTGGAGACAGTCAAAAAAGGCGGCTCGGAGTATGCTATGAAAAAGCATGTCGACAGGGGGAAACTCCCCGTGAGAGATCGAATAAAAAAACTCTGCGATAAAAACACTCCTTTCCTCGAATTGTCGGCATTCGCCGCTTATGATATGTATGACAACGCCGCGCCTTCCGCAGGAGTTATAACGGGAATAGGCGTTATCAAAGGCCGCGAATGTATGATAGTTGCCAACGATGCCACAGTCAAGGGCGGCACTTACTTCCCGATGACGATTAAGAAGCATCTGAGGGCTCAGGAAGTTGCCTTGAAGAATCATTTGCCATGTAGATATCTGGTAGATTCCGGCGGGATTTTCTTGCCTTATCAATCGGAAACTTTTGCTGATAAGGAACATTTTGGCAGGATATTTCATAATCAGGCGATAATGTCCGCAGAAGGAATTCCTCAAATCGCCTGTGTTATGGGCTCTTGCACTGCCGGCGGTGCTTATGTTCCGGCGATGAGCGACGAAACTGTTATGGTTCGTAATCAAGCAACTATATTTATCGGAGGCCCGCCTCTGGTCAAAGCCGCTACCGGTGATACAGTAACTGATGAAGAACTCGGCGGAGCGGATGTTCATTGCAAAATTTCCGGCGTTTCGGATCACTATGCCCAAAACGATGAACACGCTCTTGATATAGTCCGCAATATAGTCGAAAACCTCGGCAAAGTAAACAAGTTCGATGTAGGTTTGACCGAAAGCGAAGAGCCTCATTATTCTCCCGATGAATTATTAGGTATAATGCCTAATAACATCAGAACACCTTTCAACATGAAAGAAATTATTGCCAGAATTACGGACGGAAGCAGATTTCAAGAATTTAAGGAATTCTATGGGAACACAATCGTAACCGGATTTGCGAAAATCATGGG
>JAQIDA010000224.1 GCA_027858275.1 Candidatus Kapaibacterium sp.
ATTCGATATACAAGGCTATTATTAAAGTTGTCTTTCCGTCGAATTTATGTTAAATTTGTCAGAGGAGACAGCTTGTTTTAAATTATCGCACGAGCAGAAGATGCCTAAAGCAGATATAATACATACAAACGCTGAAACAATCGCAAATTACGGATTGTGCAGGTATAAGAATCCTAAGAACGAGAGTTTTCGTAGAAAGACCGAGTGGACGCAAGCGCGCTTTGAAGACGGGATGCATTATAACATTCTGTTTTCGGCCGAGTCATTTCCAATCACCCGATCAGCAAAAGGAGATTCACAAATATTATGGATAAGATTTTTGAGTAAGCAATAAATTAATTTACCGGATAAATAATGCACAAAATAAATATTGAAGAAAAATTCAGTTTGATAAATAAGCATTGGTCGCCCAAAATTGTCGGAGAGCTTAACGGTCAGCACGTTTTGTTGGCAAAGATCAAAGGCGAATTTGTAATGCACAAACACGATGATGAGGACGAAATGTTTCTCGTGATCGAAGGCTCGTTCCGTATGGAAATGCCGGGCAAGACAATTGAGCTTGGCAAGGGCGAATTTCTAATTATCCCTAAAGGGCAAGAGCATCGCCCCATTGCCGAAAAGGAAGCCCTGATTATGCTCTTCGAGCCCGCCGGAACAATTAATACCGGGAATGTGAAACATGATTACAGTATAGATTCTCCGGAGAGGATTTAGGAAAAATTTGCTATGAGGACTATTATATCTAAAAGTCAAATAAAAGTGATGTGCGATGAGAACATTCCCCTGTTGGCGGAATCGCTGATCTCTTGCGCGGAAGTTATTACTTTCAAAGGCCGAGAATTGCGGAATTCAGATTTGATTGAGAATAATTGTCGTGCATTGATCGTTCGATCAACAACAAAAATTAATGCTGATTTGCTTGAGGGTACGGCTGTAGAATTTGTAGGAACGGCGACTTCCGGGACTGACCATATTGATCTTGATTATCTAAATATCAACAAAATTCAATTTGCCGACGCGCCGGGTTCCAACGCGAACTCGGTAGCTGAGCTTGTTGTTTATTCCGCTATTCGATACGCGGAGATGATCGGCGAATCATTGCGCGGAAAAACTATCGGTATTATCGGGTTTGGAAATATCGGCAAGATTGTCGCTAAATACGCGCACAACTTTGAAATGAATATTCTGATAAACGATCCTCCCTTACTCGATGAAAAATATTCTTTTCCTGATTATGTGACTAATACTGATATTGATACTCTATGCTCTGAATCGGATATATTAACAAATCATGTTCCCCTAACCAAGTACGGGCAATATCCTACTTACGGTTTATTGAATGCCGAGAGAATTAATTCAATGAAGCAGGGAGCTTTGTTGATACATTCTTCGCGCGGTTTTGTTGTAGAGGAAAAGCCTTTAATTAGGCGATTGAAAAGCAAATCGCTTTATGCTTCTGTCGATGTTTGGGAAAACGAGCCTTTGATTAATCCGGAGCTTGTGCGACTTGTTTTTCATGCTTCTCCTCACGTAGGAGGGTATTCTCGCGACGGCAAGCTGAAAGGCACGATGATGATGATTAAGGCATTTGCGGCATATTCCGGGTTGACTCCGAATACTGAAGCGATTGATGATGAGTTGAAATCGTATAAAGCTGTTCAGGCAAAGAAGTATTCGGATGCAGATTATATAGTGAATTTATTGCAGGAGAAAAGACAGTTTGAAGCTGATGATAAGGCAATGAGAGAGATGATTGACACTCCGATCGAAGATCGTCCCGGAACATTCGATATGCTCAGAAAGAAATATCCTGTTAGGAGAGAATCTCTTTGAGCGGATGGAATTTTTTGTTTAAATGTAACAATGAATCCCCTATGTACAGACGCCCAATTTGGGCGTCTCAGCACGAAGCACCAAAGGTCATAAGAATTTGTGTTTCGGGAGACGCCCAATTTGGGCGTCTGTACATAGGGTGGTATTCATTATCTTGAAAAAAATCAATACTCGGAAATCACTCCGCCTGTGATTCGCATTAATTCTGTGTGAGTATCAATCAAATTGTAGACAGCTTGCAATCTGTCGAATGCCGCGTTTAAGTATGCTATTTGAATATCGCGGTAATTGAATGAGTTTATCGCTCCGCTTTTGAATTTATCGCCGGCAATAGTCATATTCAATTTTGTGCTTTCATAAGCAGCTTGCGACACGTTGAGCAGCTGGCGTTTTGTTGTATATAACTCGTAGAATGTACGCAATTGATTTTTTAATCTTAGTTTCATTTCGTCAATACGCAAATTGCTTATTTCCAGTTCTACCAAGGTGTTTTGTATATCGCTTGATGTTCTGCCCCCGTTATAGAGATTGAAATTCAATGACAATCCGGCATAAAAATTTCGTTTCCATGAAGGACTCGCGTCTTCGCCTGATACTTGATATTTTGAATCATTGTAATTATATCCGGTTGACAGAGCCAGAGACGGATACATTCTTGATTTCGCCATATCGATACTGTTCTCGGCAAGCGTTGTATTGATATATTGATTCTTCAGAGTCTTATTATTCTCAGTCAACTTCTGTTCTAAATCCACAAGCTCGTAATCTTGCTGAATGAATTCAAATTTATCCGTCGGATTGAATTCTGTGAATTGATCAACGGCAAGGAGTAAATTCAAACCTCGAACAGCGTTTTTGTAATTGATTTCCTGCATCAGATAATTAGCCGAATCACGCAGGAAAGCATTTTTAAATTGTAGTACGTCGAATGTTACGGATGTTCCGATTTGCTGTTTGCTTTGGGCGTAATCGTATTTATCACGTGACAAACCGGTAAGCCGGCGCAGCACATCGAGCTTCTCTTTTTCGAGCAGTGATTCATAATATGCAAGAACAATTGCTTGAATAGTGTTCTCAACTACAATCGCTTCATTGCCGCGGCTCATGCTGTGCAATGCCGACAAACTTGATTTACTGATGTATATAGCGAATCCGTTAAAAACCATCCAATTCAATCCAATGCTTGTTGAAAGTGAGCTTGCCTGAGATTCAGTTCTTAGAGGCAATGTTGAAGGATCAACTCCCGGAATTGAAAAATTCAGCATAGCATTCGGATCGTTAGCATCCGAGAAATTATATGAGGATTGCAGATCTATTGTCGGATAACGTCCGGCGTCCGCCCAGGAGTTGTTATTCGCGGCAATGTCAGTTGTTTTTTCCGCTATCTGAATTTGAAAATTATTTTCCAGACCGATCTTGAGCGCATCCGCTAATGTCAGATCTTTTTCGGCTGACAAAACGCTCGGAATTGTCAGCAGTAAGATCAGTATTATATTTATTTTTTTCATTTTTTTCTCTTTTTAGGATTTATTTTGAAAATTAAACAAGGGAGCATACTCCCTTGTTCCGAACAATCTCTTAAGCATTGCGTTTGTTTCAATTCAATTATTATATCGCGACATCCACTTTACTGCCATTGATTACTGCAGGCTCAATTTCTTCTTTCGAGGGTTTCACACCTGTCCACAGATATTTGGAGTAAACTCTGATATCATTGAGAATAAGAATTACAGCCGGGAAGAACAACAGTATAAATCCCGTGCCGATAAACACACCGTAAGCAAGTGAAATCGCCATTGGCTGCAAGAAGCGAGCTTGGAAACTTGTTTCCAGAATAATGGGATAGAGTCCTGCCGATGTGGTCAGTGTTGTAAGTAAGATTGCTCTGAATCTTGCTATACCTGTTTTATAAACAGCTTTTTCTATTGATTTTCCTTCTTTCATCAAGGCGTTAAATTTCGATAGGAACACGACCGCATCATTAATAATAACTCCGGCAAGGGCAACCATTCCGAATGCGCTGAGCATCGAAAACGGTCTGTTTTCGATACCGTGCCCCCACATTACAGCCATCCACGCCAAAGGGATCATCATAATAACGATTATCGCCTGCGATCCTGAGCGGAAGTGAATCATAAGAACGATTATAATCAACAACAAAGCCGGAATAAACGTCGACATTAAATCAGCAGTTGCTTCTTTTTGTTCCTTTTCCTGCCCCTGATATTCAACTATTATATTCGGATATTTTACATATAAATCCTGTAAAATTTCTTTTTCTATTCGAGCAATAGCCTCGGGTACAGGGTCGAAAGGATTTCTCATATCCGCTTCCACTCTTACTTCACGATAACTGTTGTATCTTTTGATGCTTACGGGACCGCGCTCGATATGATAATCGACAAGTTCCGTCAAAGGGTATTGGCCGCCCTGAGGAGTTTTGATTTTCATTTTTTCTAATTGACCGATTGTCAATCTGTCGGATTTGGGGTATCTCACCCATACTCTTAGTTCATCTTTACCGTTCTGCAATCTTTGCGCTTGGCCGCCAAAGAATCCTTGGCGAACTTGTTTGCTGATACTCGCATGATTTAGTCCGAGGAAGTAAGCTTTTGGTTTCAGTTCAAGCAATACTTCTCGTTTCCCGGGAGGGCTGTTGTCCGTAATATTGTCTATTTCTTCGAACAAACGCATCCTGTCAAGCACGAAATGTTTGGCTTCATCCAACATTACTAAATCCGTACCCATAAGGCTAATTGAAATCGGTTTGCCGAATCTGTGCATATCGCCGCTGATTTTCAGTTTCTCAGCTTCCGGGATTTCTCCGATAAGTTTTTTTATATGGTCAATAATATCATATCCTGTGATCGACCTGTCCTCAAGATTGGTAAATGACACAAATATGTTCCCGGTATGAGATCCCGTCTCAGCTCCGTCAAACGCCGCGCCGACAGTCGGGAACGAATAACTAATAAACGGGATCGTATCTTTATGCAATTCCATCAATTCATCGTTTGCATGCCAGACTAATTCATCAAACTTATCTATAAATTCCTGAGTTTGTTTTTCGCCCTCACCTTGCTTAAAGGTCACGTCAATTTTGAAGAAATCCGGAGGGACAGTCGGGAAGAATGTACCTCTGATTAATCCCCCTTGGAATAACCCTACCGTAATCAATAACAAAGCAATAGGAATCGCCGCGATAATATATTTGTTTTTAATGATAACTTTCAGGATTCTGCCGTAGATTTTATCTCTGATAAGAACAACAAATTTTTCAATAGGCGCGCGCATTCTTACGCTCAAGCTTTCTTTACTTCTTCGTTTCATAATATGCGAACCTGCCAAATGAGCCGGTAATACAAAGAACGCTTCGAACAATGAAAAGAATAAACTGAATATTACAACAAATGCCATATCGAACATCATCGCCATTCTGCCTTCGATAAGCAGCACCGGAATGAAGGCGATAATTGTTGTAAGGACAGATGTAACAACTGCCGGAAGCATTTCCATAGTGCCGTCAACTGCAGCACGTGCAGGTTCTTTCCCTCGTTCAAAATGGGCATAGATATTCTCAGCTATTACAATTCCGTCGTCCACCAATATCCCGACCACCAATATCATCCCGAACAGGGACAGCATATTGATTGTTATTCCATACATGCCGGCGACAATAAACATCCCGAGGAAGGAAAACGGGATTCCCCATGCTACCCATAGTGACAATCTGAAACTCAAAAACAGAGCTAATGCCAAAACAACAAGAAGCAGCCCTATGCCGCCGTTATTAAGCAACATATCAATACGAGCCGTCAGCATCTTATTGAAATCATAAGTCACTTCGAGTTTTATATCTTTATATTTTTTATTGAATTCTTCTGCATAACTATAGCAGAATTCGGTCATATCTTCCAAATCTTCTGAGATTAATTTTTGAACCTGAAATGAAACACCGTCAACTCCGTTAACTTTAGTGCCGTTCGCCAAATCCTCAAATTTAATTTTAACTGTCGCTACATCGCGAATTCTCAAGAAACTTCCGTCAGGATTTGCTCTTAGAATTATTTCTTCGATAGTATTCGGATCGACGCTTCTTCTGCGTGAGCGAATCAAGATTTCTTCGTCGTCAGAACGAATCATACCCGCAGCAATATCAGTATTATTCAATGCAACGGCTGTTTGGAGATCATCGAAAGTCAGATTGTATCTGAGCAAATCCTGCTCGCTTGCCTCAATTGAAATTTCAAGATTGGGAAGTCCGTTCACATTGATTTGCGACATGACACCTGAGCGAAGGAAATCATATTCGACTTCATTAGCTATTTTTTTTAGTGTCATCTTGTCCACATTGCCGGACAAACCTAAGAAAAGACCGAAAGACATAGCTCTGAGTTTTCTGACTATGGGTCTTTCCGCGGCCACCGGCAACGAACTGATACCGTCAACGGCGTTTTTGATTTCGCTGAGGGTTTCGTCAATATCGTATTCGCCGGTTGTTTCAACATTAACATTAGCAAAATTCTCCGCTGATGTTGATGTGACATGCTTGATTCCGACTATTCCTCGAATTGCTTCTTCGATCCTAACAGCGATTGCTTCTTCCATTTCTTTTGGGGAAGCTCCGGGATAGACGACCGAAACAGATATATTCCTCGTAACTATTTCCGGGAAGAATGATTTCTTCAAGCTCATGTATCCCATGACCCCGGCAATTGCGACTATACCTATAATCATATTGGCATAGAAAGGATGTTTGACAAATTGGGCTATTAATTTTCTCATTGTGTTTTATTGTTTGTTTCGAATTTAGATTTTGTTAATCTATATTTTTTAAGAACCACCCCCTAGCCCCCTCCTTAGCAGGCGGGGGGACAAGAACTTTCTTAAGTAGAATCTGTTTTTCTGTTAAACTCCGTAAAACCTCTATTTATTTCCCCAACCAAAATTCTTCTTTATTTCATTTAACAGCCACTCAGAATTATCAAATACTATTCTATTTTCAAAGCGCAAAACTTTAATCCCGCTTGCTGATAAAATGCTGTCTCTTTCATCGTCATATTCGGTTTGATCTGATTCATCATGACCTTTCCCGTCTAATTCAACAGCGAGTTTTTCGGAAGTACAATAAAAGTCTAAAATATAATTACCGACACTGTGCTGCCGTCTAAATTTTCTGCCTTCTAATTGACTGTTTCGCAATCTATCCCAAAGCGTGACTTCAGCCGGAGTTTGATGCAGTCTCAATTCTTTTCTATAAGTTTTCAGACGCTCCAAATTATTAATTCTTCCGCTTTTCAAAATCACATTCCTCATTATGTTTTTAGTCTCATACCAACTCTTATGTATTCACTCTTGTCCCCCCGCCTGCAAAGGAGGGGGCTAGGGGGTGGTTCTTCTCTTCTACTTTATTATCTCAGCCACCGTATTCTCTTTGACATTTATCAATGACTCGACAACAATATCGGTTCCTTCTTCAAGTCCGTTGAACAGCAGAGTTTTTTCATTGACTTTCAGAATATTAATGGACTCTTTCACAAGTTTTCCGTCAATTACGACAAACACATGATTATGATTGAATACGGCCGCGCGCGGAATTTCCATTGCGTTTTTAACTTCAATACTCGCGAACTGAGCCGTCAGATACGCGCCGTTATATAGTGACGAAGCATTTGCTCCGGCAAGACTTATATATACAGTTACTGACTGTGTTTTCGGATTCATAAAGTTGGAAATTCTATTGATTCTACCTGTGAAGGAGTCGCCTTTGTCGTCAGTTACAGATACGCTTGCGCCTTTGCGAAGCATCTTAGCGTCAGCTTTTTTGACCGGAATCTCAAGTTCGAGTCGGTCGGTGCGAATCATACTTGCGATGCGCCCTCCGGGACCGGCTACAGCGCCGACTTCAAGGATTACGTCTCTATATGCGCCGTTGAAGGGAGCGTATAATTTATATTTACGCATAGTTACTTCTTGGCTCTTGATATTGAAATATTCGGAAAGAACGTTGCGGCTCGCCAAATAGATTTTTTCTCTGTCTGATTTTATTTCAGGAATTTCGGGAATATTCTTATCTAACTTAATATCGCCGAAAAATTTTGTCCATTCATCATAACTATCCTTGAAATCTACCTTGAAATCGGGGAGCAGGTTAGCGATCAGATTGAGGAAACGGCTTTTCTGAGCTTGCAATCTCAACAAAGCGTCATCATCGAAAATCTTCACAAGAAGATCGCCTCTTCTGAAACTCTGTCCTTTTTTGAGAGCAACGTTCCCTGCTAATATTTTCCCCTGAACTTCGGGAGTCAGATTGACTATTTCGCGAGATGTCAAACGACCGGACTCGCTGAGGGATGATTGGAGATCGCCGTATTTAATTTTCGCGGCGTTTACAGAGATTGTCGCGAAAGCGTCTTTTTTCGGGACATCATCAGGTTTCATCCCGGCAAAAACATACTTCATTACAAAGCCCAAAGCCAATATCACAATGATGAATGAGGCCGAGACTAATACTTTTCTTAACATTATAATTACACCTATAGTTTATCTAAATTTG
>JAQIDA010000230.1 GCA_027858275.1 Candidatus Kapaibacterium sp.
GTCTCTGATTTAAGACATCAGCAGAGTTAATCCCTTTCTAAAAATAAATAACAGAAAAAAAACTATCAATAACAAATCTGAGGCTTGTTTTTTTTATATTTTTCGCTTTCTTCAAAACATTTTAAAATATGAGTACTAACAATGCGATAAATTTCTTAAATTTAGGGAATATGTGCTTTTATGGATAATTGATTGTCGATTATGTCTGTGATACCAAATAAATATCTGTTCAGTTGTTTGATTAGTCTTCTCTTTTTTTCGGTCTCTGTTTTGGCTGCCGAAGAAAATGATGCTTTCCCGAAGAAAAATGAAATTATCGCTTTTCATCCTCGAATCGGCTACATTTTTAATTTCTATAGTGCCGAATTCGAGAGTTTTCCGGGAGCTGTTGACTGCGGCCTGTTCCAAGAGGGATCCGGAGCGGGATTATCATATTCTCTGTATGCAGAAACACTCATATATGATGATCTGCACTTCAGCCTCGGTCTCGGTTATTTTGACAGAAGCGGTGAATTGACCGTATCCAACTCATTCCCGGCTCGTGATGATGTTCAAACCGGCGGCATAGTTGAAGTCATGGCAGATAATACAGTTTTCGCTACTCTGAACTATTTCAGTATTATGCCTGAGATAAGATATACTGCTACTCCTAACTTTATTTCGGGGCCGCTTAGATTTTTCGGCGGAATGTCTTTCGCGATACCGCTGAGTTCATCATTTGAACAAAAAGAAAACATACTCAGTCCGAGCAACGCTGTATTCAAGCATAACAACAGACAAGAACGACTGATCGCTTCAGGTGAGATTAATTCAATTTCTTCAGTGCTTTTCGGACTTCACGCGGGCTTTGAAAATATGTTAAAAGCGGGCAAAAGCTCACATTTTACTCAACAGCTTGCTTTTGATTTATTCTTAAATGATGTTTGCAACGATGTCTCATGGAAAATGTTCGGCATCAGGCTTGAGCTTGGTTATAGGTTCGGAATTAATAAAGATGAACGTCTTCCTATGCCGCCGCCTTCCTTGCCGCTTCCTCTGCCGGATGAAATACCTGAAACAGAGAATATCGTCAAAGCAAGCGGAAAAATATATGAGCATATTGATTTCTCAATCAAGGAAATTGATGCTGAGTTATACACCGGAAATGAATTACTGTCAACTCTCCCCTTAGTGAACGCGCTTTTCTTTGAGCAGAATTCTTCGGATATTCCTGCTTCATATATTTTAGACGCAAATAACACACCCTCTTTTTTCCGAGGTGACGCTGTTAATATTCAGCGATATGTCGTCCCAAGAATCGCGGCGATAATGAAAAAGAATCCTCAAGCAAAACTCCTTCTTTACGGCGGAACTTCAGGCAAAAACGATGAGCCTGCCGGCGGAGCTTTAGCAAAAAAGAGAACTTCTAATGTTCGGGAAGCCTTTATCAATGCAGGCGTAGCAAGCAAGAGAATTAAATTAAAACACAACGTGTTCCCGACAATAAAATCTAATCAGGACTATGACCTCGGCAGGATTGAGAACCAAAGAGTTGATATGTTTTTGGAAAACGCGTCTCTGCAGGAATATGTAAATATTGAAAAATATGCCGAAGCAGTCGGCAATATAACATTAGAGATTAAATCCGATGACCTGATTGCTGATGAAAATATTGAGATTTATTCTGAGATAGCTGATACTACAATTATTTGTAATAGTGCCGGACTTTATGACTCGAGATTTATCACACGCGGAAACGGTGATAATTTAATCAACTTCTCCCCTGTTCTGAACTATAAAGATACTACGATTCAAAGAGATTCGACAATTCGTATGAGTGATCTGGAGAGTATAAGTGTTGATCTGAATCTGAATAATTTTGAGGCGGTCATTCGATTTGATTATAACAGTTCACGTTTGAATGCAAGTAATAAGGCCCTCCTGAAGCAAATGACGGAAGCAATCCCCAAAGGGGTGAAAATTATTATCTATGGAAGTACTGACGCGCTTGGACCTGAAAGTTATAACAAAAAGCTTGCAGTACACAGAGCCGCCGCCACAGAAAAGTATATTAAAGAAATTAGTAAAGGGAAGTTCAGGATTGTGACGAAAACTCAAACTGATAAATTTGATGAGACAACAGCCGCCGGTCGTTTTCTCAATCGTTCGATTCTGGTGAAATTGAGTAAATAAGAATTTGTGTGACAATAACAGCGTCTTTTTATAGTGGCAAACCCTTAAGGTCGCCCTATATAATTAACTTACTCCGCTTCGATAATCATAGCTCTGAATACAAATAATTCAGTATCGGGCAGTAGATAGGCGTTTGTATTCATGCCCGCTTTTCTGCCGATTTGTTCGAGAAGAGTTTGTCTGCTCCAGTTCTGTTCTGTGGCGACTTGGGGTAGGAATAGTCCCGACGAGTAGCCGTTGCGAAGAAGAACGCCGTCACGACCGGGTACAACAACATTCGGATCAAGAACCCGGTGCATATTCGAGAGGATTGTGACTTCGTAAGTTATATCATCCAGTTCATCGGCACTGACCGGGCTGAACCTCGTATCGCGCATAGCGGCACTGTGTGCGCTTTCCCGTACTGCATCACATAAGGAATTCCTCGCAATAGTATATCCAATACAACCGCGCAATTCTCCTTTTTTTCTCAGTGTCACAAACACTGCGTATTCATCTTTGAAAACCTGCGGCATTTGATAATTCACATCAATTTCGCTCTGTCCCCTGACAGATTCTTTGACTGTATTTTCTGCAATTTTGAGCAGCTCTGATTTTTCATCATCCCTTAGATTCGGCAGCAAATCAACTTTGGCGTCGGATTCTGCAATAACTCCCGCAAAATAGCCCACAACTCTGTTACTGTCCGCTTGCGCAAACGGAGAGCGGGCAGAATTTGTATAAATAAGTGACTGTGATCGGACATCAGAAATTTGCTCGGCAATTTCCATAGCGCAGACCAATGGTCCGGCACCGCAAGCCTCCCATTCATGCAACTGAGCCTTGAGATTAATTTTGAAATAATCATATCGATCGAAGGCAGAAACAAGAGCCTCATCCATTTCGGCGGCATCGTCTTCATTGTGGAAGTGCGACAGATCCGTACTCGCGACAATCAGCACATTTCTTCCTAATGCACGAACAGCATTCACAATTGCTTTCATCAGACCGTCAATTGTTTTATTGTCCTGAGTTCCCATGCAAATCGGGACGATCGGCACAGCAGGCAAAACCATTTGCAGGAAGGGAATTTGCACTTCAATAGAATGTTCCGACTCATTGGTTTTCCAATCATGTCCGTTGAGCGACAATCTGACGGATGAATTTTCTTCACTAATTCTCGTCGCCAACTCCTTGTCTGTTTTAGCAGCAGCGAGAGGGCTTAGATAAGCGTCAGCGCTGAAAACCGCAGCTCCGGAAAACGCTTTCCTGTGGCTCGGTCCGATAATAATTACAGCATCATAATCCTTGTCCTTCACGCACAAATATGCATAAGCTGCCGCGTGCGCGCTGTACGCATAGCCGGCATGAGGCACGGCAATAGCTCTGATATTTTGATCTTTATAATCATAATCAATTTTTTCCTCGGCAAGGCGCAGAAAATCATTTATTTGCTGACGCAGTTCTTTGGGATTGTCTGAATAAAAGCTGCCCGCGGTCTGAGCCGGTCTGTTGATTTGAACGTTGTCATCATTAGGTTTGCAGCCGAATATTTTGCTTAAGGAACTCATAATCATTA
>JAQIDA010000272.1 GCA_027858275.1 Candidatus Kapaibacterium sp.
GCCGATTACGTTATAAGTGTGAGCGGCTTGCTTGATTTTCCCAAGAAATTTGCCTGAATCCCATTCATAAACGTCAAGCATTGAGCCTTCGGGCCAATCTGTCGCAGGGTGGAATCGCAGTGGTTCCATAAATCCACCTGCGTCGGCGTTGTAAGTTATCATTGTCGACCCGTCAACTGACGCGCCTTTTGTTACCATATAATTTGTGCAAGCATCGGCATTGCCGGCGAACACAACAAAAATTATCGCGAAAGTGATCGCGCTTTTCCAAAATTCTCTCATTTAAAAGCCCTTCTATTTAGTAATGTTTGTTAAATATTTCAATTGAATTATTTTGGCAATTTTTGCTCTTAAAACAAAAATCAAGTTTGCCCTGAAAAATAAACCCTAAAGATATTAACAATATAGATATGAGCAAAACAATATTTTGGAAAACAGGCTGTTTTTATTGTTTTTTTCTCAAATACTTGCATTATTATAGAAATATGATTACTTTTTGGTCATGAACGCTGAATTGTTCCTTTCAAATAAGTATTGTCATCATCATTAATTCAGGATGAGAGATTATGGGAAATCATGTTGAATCAAAAGGTCCTGAGACTCTGAAGAGTAAATCTCTGGAAAACACATCTGAAGATAATTCGCATGAATTAATCAAGTACAAGAAAACCGGAAAAATTAAGAAAGAGTTTTACGAGCAGGAGCTAGCGAAGCTGCAGAGCGAACTTGTCAAATTGCAGTTCTGGGTAAAAAGAAAAGGCATGAAGGTTATTGTTTTGTTTGAGGGGCGTGATGCTGCCGGAAAAGGCGGAGTTATCAAACGATTGACAGAGCCTATGAATCCTCGCGGTTGCAGAGTGGTCGCCCTCGATAAGCCTTCGGACAAAGAACGTACTCAGTGGTATTTCCAGAGATATGTAACCCATTTCCCGTCAGCCGGCGAAATTGTGATATTTGATCGAAGTTGGTACAATCGCGCAGGGATAGAGAGAGTAATGGGCTTTTGTACTGATGAAGAATATGAACAATTCCTTCGTACCTGTCCGGAATTTGAAAGAATGCTGGTCCGATCAGGTATTATTCTGCTTAAATATTGGTTTTCTGTCAGTGACGATGAACAGGAGCATCGTCTAAGAGAAAGAACGGTCAATCCTGCTAAACGTTGGAAATTCTCAGCTATGGATCTGGAGTCTTGGGACAAATGGTCGGAGTATTCAAAGGCTAAAGATATGATGTTCAGATTCACCGACACAAATCTATGTCCTTGGTATGTCGTTTCTTCAGATCAAAAGAAAACAGCGCGTTTGAATTGTATCTCGCATTTCCTACAATCAATTTCTTACGAAGATGTGACTCCGGAAGAGGTCGAATTTCCGGCGAGAACAATTGCAGAATCTTATGTGCGCCCGCCCATGGACGAACAGACATTTGTACCTGAAAAATATTAGATTTGTAATATCGTAGGCCCGATCCCTGTGTGGTCGCCCGGCACTTATTTCTCAGAATAAATTTGATTTTTGCGAAGACCTGTTTTGTGCAGGAAGTGTTTGAATGAAGTATTTAATACTCCGAATCCGTATTTGACACTCCGACTGAAATTGATTGAGGAGGCCTCTTCGAAGTACTTAGTCGGGCATGTGACCTCAGCAATTTCGTAGCCTGCCATAAATATCTGTGACAACATCTGATTGTCAAACACAAAATCGTCAGAATTTATATTATAATTAATCGACCTGAGAACATCTGCTGAAAAAGCACGATATCCCGTATGATATTCTGACAACTTCTGACCGAGCATCATGTTTTGGAACAGAGTTAAAAACCTGTTTGCTATATATTTATACTTCGGCATCCCCCCTTTGTCAGCACCGCGTCCGAGAATTCTGGAGCCGAGCACAACGGGATATACATCATTTGCGATTATATACGAAATCGAATGTATCAATTTAGGTGTGTATTGATAATCAGGATGGAGCATGATTACGATATCCGCGTCGAGCTCCAAAGCTTTGTTGTAACAAGTTTTTTGGTTGCCGCCGTAGCCGGTGTTCTTTTCGTGTCGGATAATATGCTTGATGCCGAGTTTTCTGCCTGCTTCGCCGGTAGCGTCACTGCTGGCATCATCGACAAGTACAACGTCGTCGACAATATCAAAAGGAATTTCATTGTATGTAATCTCGAGAGTCTTTTCGGCATTATAAGCCGGAAGCACAACGACGATTTTTTTGTTCTTAATCATATCCGCAAATGAAATAAATAACACATTTGTTTCTGAAAACATTCGTGCGCAAATTACGAATTATTGAGCAGAAGACAGGCTATAATTCTATTTTGTCACTGTGTCGTTCTAACAGAGATATAATCGCGCGGAGAATCAAATGTTTTTTACGCCAAAATTTTATATTCCAATCTTTAAATGCGGGCATGAGCAGTTGAGAGCTCCCTCCGGTGAGGATTATCGGTGGTTTATGCCCCTCAAATTCAAAGCGGTTAATCCGATCGACAATTTCCTTGATTCCTCCCGTGACACTGTATATAATCCCGGAACGCAATGCGTCTTCTGTGTTTTGTCCGATTGGAGAATGTAAGCAGAACATTTCAGTTTCATCGAGATTGGAGGTATGGCTTGACAAAGCTCTCATCTGAGTGTCGATCCCGGCGAAAATTACGCCGCCGGAGCATTCAGCTTCGCCGTTGAGTACATTGATTGTTACGGCGGTGCCACAATCTATTGTTATAAGCGGGGGCGCGAAGTAGAGCCCGGCGCCGTACATACCGAGCTTTCTGTCGATGCCGATTCCTTTGATTCTGTCAAACTTCATCTCCGTCTGCAAGTCCATAATCGGAGCTATATCAATGAATTTAATGTTAGAGTTGATGGCTTTCAATTTTAGAAATTCCGCCAATCGATATTGGTTAACTGATGAATAGGCAAGCAGTAGCTGAGAATTAGAAAAGGGGGCGAGAAAATCAGTGACAGCCATTAACCAGGAGTCATCGTATTTTATAGATTCGTAACGGTTCCGCAACAGAAATTTTATCCTGCTGTTGCCGAGATCGACAGCAACGGGAGTATATTCTTTTGTCCCTATTTTTATTTTTGTCGCGTCCATTATTCTTCAGATTTTAATCCTATTTTATTCGCTCAACCGTAATGGCTTCTTGGATATCCAAGAGCATATCGTCAGTTAATTCAGACATACCGAGACTGAAAGCTTCGGCAATGTTTTTGACTTTATAATTTTTTCGATTAACTTTTTTTGAATAAGTTTTATTGATAAGTATAGCTTTGTCCGCTTTTAAAGGCTCGCGTTTTATCAGACTTATGTGAATTGAAATATGAATGTAATTCAGCCCTTCGTCATCATCGTCATGATTGTGAGCAATCATATCAATTATTTGTCCTTCGAGGATGTAGTCGGGCAATATCATGGATGACGAACGCACGGAACCCTGAGCAAACGCTCCGATTGTATTGAATCTGTCCGCAACAAAATCTGAGGTCAAATCCGCGCAATTAGCTATCCAGCGATGATAATAATATCGTTGGATTCTGTTTTCCTCATCCCAAACAGCCAGCAAATGATCGGTATCCAGATCGTCGCCAATCACAAAATCTCTGATCTGCAAAGTGCCGGGAACAGACCCCGTAATCTGTTCGTTTAAAGGCGCTTGCTTGAAACGGTAGAAAGTTGTTTCCGGATATTCCGATTTGAGTGATATACAGGAATTCAGCAGCCCGATTCCGAGAAACATAAGTATTAAAGCATTTCGATTCATTTTATTGCCCTAGGTTAATCTATATTATAACATAGTTGTTACATAAGACAATATATGAAATTAATTAACTATTAATAATCCTTTTATCAAAAATATTTATTTTTTTTGTTATTTTGTCTTTGGGAAACAAAAAAAGCCTGTTGCCGTCAATGAGATTAGCGATTTTGAACGGGAGAGTTTCCGCTAAATGCGACAGATAATAAAAGACATTAATTCAAATCAGATTACACACAGAGTCAATGCAAAAAAAAGTTTATTTTATTTCGGATGTTCATCTCGGTTTGACCGACAGAGCTCACGACAGAAAAAAGGAAGATCTCTTGCTCGCGTTTCTCAGGAAGATTGAGGGCAGCTGTGCGACTCTTGTGATAAACGGTGATTTGTTCGACTATTGGTTTGAATACAAGTTTGTTGTCCCAAAGTATTTTTATGCTCTGTTGACCGCTTTGCGAAGAATGAGAGAAAAAGGTATTGAGATCATATATATCATGGGAAATCATGACTTTGGACATCGCAATTTTTTCGAGTCAGAGCTTGATATTAAGGTAAACGAGAATGACATAACCCAAGAATTCTTTGGCAAGAAATTTTATATTTCGCACGGCGACGGTAAGTCCAATAAAGATTACGGCTATAAAATACTGAAGAAAATTCTGCGGAACAAATTGTCCCTTTTCCTTTTTCGATGGATTCACCCGGATCTCGGTATCAGAATGGCATCGAAATCTTCAAAAACCAGTAGGGATTATACCGGTAAAAAAGATTGGGGCGAACGTGACGGAATGCGAGAATTTGCCAAAAATAAAATCAAAGAAGGCTTTGATTATGTGGTGATGGGACATCGTCACAAAGCGGAACTCACCCAAATTGACAAGGGGTACTATCTCGATCTCGGTGATTGGGTCGGCAAAGAAACTTTTGCCGTGTTTGACGGAGATGATATGAAATTAAAATTTGTAAGAGATTATCTCGAAGAATAATGCTTGTCGATGTATCTGATTGTTATTTATCCTTAACAGACTTTCCCCCAAACCTAAAAATTATAATGAAATCCTATCGAGAAAAGTAAAAATTGTGGCATGTCCGGTGCTTTTTTTCCCAAGTCTTTCTGTGCTTTTCTGTACTTATCTCCGTCAGGAGTCAAAGGATAAAAAAAATCAAGATTGAAGGCACTGTTATCTGAAATAAACATTTTTGCTCCAAGACCAAAGCTAAAGTTTTTAAATACTTCCGTGCTTCCGAACATGCCGGTGTCACTAATGTCATTTGTTCCGTAAAGCACTGTTATTCGAGGACAAAATTGCCCGTTTAAGTATAGAAAGTAAAAGCTGCCTCCAAATTCAAAAGCAGGACCCTCAAAAAGAACTGATCCGATGGAAAGTTGTGCGCTAAAGTAATCTGAAGGCTGAATTTCAATGTTAAATCCGGTGATTCCATAAAGAATTCCTACGCCGAAGCCGACTCCTATAGGACTGCGCTGATCTTTTCCCTCAGATATGACATCTGCCGGATCTGAGTTGTTCGAGAATAATAAGCCTTGATTGTCGGAACTTGGCACTTTGTCAATCTGAAGACTTTTTGCTCCGATTTCAGGGTAGGAGTTTTTGTGAGTGTGTTTTCCTTCAGCAAGCAGTGTGCATGTCAAAAGGATAATAACTATTGCGACTATTTTGATTGTTTTCAAAACAAATCCCCTTGTGACAATGAGACAAAATTATCAATTACTGTGCAAAGCAATATATGTCAGACAGTTAAAGATATGAAATCTGTTTCATTAATCCAAATCTACTCTATTCCAAATATCCGTTCAGGCGAGCTAAATCGACATTCCCGCCGGAAATTATCAGACCGATTTTCTTGTCTCTCAGATCAATTTTCTTTTCGAGCACTAAGGCGAGAGTGACTGCTGAGGACGGCTCAACAATAATTTTCATTCGTTCCCATATCAGGCGAAATGCTTGTTTTATTGCCGGTTCGCTGACAGTGACAATATCAGAAACATTGTTTCTTATTATCTCATAATTGCGCTCCCCGAGTGATGTCAGCAGACCGTCGCAAATTGTATTTGGTTTGACTGACGGGATGATCTTCCCTGCTTTGAATGAGCGAGCAGCATCGTCGGCGCCTTCGGGTTCTGCCGCAATTACATCGGTTGACGGAGACAATGCTTTGACGCTGAGAGCCGTACCGGAAAGTAATCCGCCGCCGCCGACCGGCGCGATCACGCAATCGAGCTCCTTGATTTCGTCGAGAAGTTCCATCGCTGCAGTGCCTTGTCCGGCAATAACTTTTGCGTTGTCATAAGGATGAATAAAAATAGCTCCGGTTTTGTCTGTGACTGTTTTGAGAGTGCTTTCCCGTGCCTCGAGAGTCGGTTCACAATATATTATTTCCGCGCCGTAGCCGGCGACGGCATCCTTTTTAACTTGGGGCGAATTGTCCGGCATAACAATATAAGACTTGATCCCACGCATTTTTGATGCCAGAGCAAGCGCTTGAGCATGATTGCCGGATGAATGTGTAGCAACTCCTCGCGCGGCTTCTTCGTCAGTTAAAGAAAACACTGCGTTAGACGCGCCTCGGAATTTAAACGCCCCGACTTTTTGAAAATTTTCGCATTTGAAATACAGATCAGCGGCAGCAATGTCGTTCAGACTTTGGCAAGTCATAACAGGAGTGCGTTTTATATAAGGACGTATAAGTTTTTCTGCTTTTTTTATATCATTGAAATCAGGGATATAGATCATTTGTTTTCATGTAAAAGTGAATGAATATCTGACAATTTCCGTCATGCCGTCTTGTGCATAACTGTCGGGCTGCATCTGATTCTAATTTGGAAATCACAGCATACCGTACCTTAAAAATAGCATTTATTTCAACAACTACAGCATTTGTACTCTTTTATTTAAAATATTTTCGTGGGGATATAAAATGTGTTTGCGTATAAATAAATTATCCCGTATATTTGCACCTCTATAATGGGCTCGTAGCTCAGTTGGGAGAGCGCAGCGTTCGCAACGCTGAGGCCGAGAGTTCGAATCTCTTCGAGTCCACAGTCACCGGATAGGTGCGAAATTGAAAAAAAATTGGTCCATGGTGTAAATTGGCAACACATCAGATTCCGGTACTGAAGATACCGGGTTCGATTCATGGTGGATGAGTCAATAATCGCTACAGCGATTCGTTCTTTTCTTTGAAAATTTATGATAGAATTTAATTAACATAAAATCTAAAATTGGTCCATGGTGTAATTGGCAACACATCAGATTCTGGTTCTGAAGAGTCCAGGTTCGATCCCTGGTGGACCAGCCAAACAAAAAGTCGTTTCTTGTAAAAAAGAGGCGACTTTTTTCGTTTAAATCAATAATGAGAACTAATTGGCAACAGATCAGATTCCGGTTCTGAAGATTCCGGGTTCGATCCCCGGTGGACCGGCCAAAACAAAAAGTCGTTTCTTGCAAAAGAAGCGACTTTTTGCGTTTAAAGAGTATGTTTGAACAGGATTGCAGGGATTAAGAGGATAGACAGGATTTAGAATTAATTGTTTGTGAATCATT
>JAQIDA010000287.1 GCA_027858275.1 Candidatus Kapaibacterium sp.
GTCGCTCTGAGTGCATCAGACCAAGCGAAAAAATAAAATCATCATGATTGTTACGAACATCTAATGCTCCAATTGTAATGAAAGTTTCTGAAGTTGAATTACTGTCAACTTTTGTCTCCTTTGCAAGCATAATAGATGTTGAGAAGCAAAAGGCTATTAAAACAATTAATATTTTCACGAAGACCTCCTGTAATTATATAAACTAACGTATTATTTGCTACTTTGCTACTTTGCTACAAAAAGAAGGTAATAAATATTAATGTATTAAACAAACACTATTATGATATTGTTTCTATGTCTGTTAATTCTTTTTTCTGAGTTATAAGCTACGGAATCCAACACCGAATTCAGACGCGTTCGGAACAAGGGATCATGCTCCCTTGCTCAACAGAATTGAAATAAATTGAGTCACTACACAACATAACAATAACATGATTATGAAATATTTATAGTTTTTGCACGGTCTTCAAATCTTGTGGTTGTAACACTCTGCAATCATTTTTTTTTCGGAATATATTAACAGGCTACAACTATGAAATCATTCTTGAAATTGATACCGGCGATTATATTTTTTTCCGTCACGGCTGCCACTTTCTCGTCGGCTGCCGCTTATGATTCATACATAATAAAATTCAAAAATGATCCCGGCGTGCAGACGATTCAATCGCTGACTGCTGATTATAATATAAATATTTCAGCTCCGATTAATAACCTTGCTGATTATACTGATAACAAGAGCAAGAAAACTCTGTCCTCGGCTCAGACAAACATGCTGCAATCTCTGTCACTATACCGAGTAGTAAAATTTAACGATAAGGATCAATCGGAATTATCTGTTGCAGAAATGAGTGCAGACCGACGCATCGAGAGCATTGAACCGAATTATATAATGAGTATAAACGAAGGTGAAGAAACCGGCCCCGATCCTCGGCAAAAAGATCAATGGTCGCTGAAAGCCGTAAAAGCCGAACGAGCGTGGAACAAAACAAGCGGTAAAGGAATTGTTGTCGGAGTGATCGACACCGGAATTGACTCCGAACATTCTGATCTCGCAAATTCTATATATGTAAATTCTAAAGAAGATATTAACGGGAACGGGGTCTTCGACCCTTTAGATATTAACGGAATTGATGACGACGGCAACGGCTTTATTGATGATGTTGCCGGCTACGATTTTGTAGATCAGACAGTTGTCAATATCGGTGATGACGACACTCGCGATCCCATACCGACTGATGAACACAGTCACGGCACTTTAGTCTCGGGAGTTATCGCGGCGCAAGCGAACAACGCTATTGGTATCAAAGGCCTTGCTTATGATTCAAAAATCATGGCATTACGAGCTTTTGACGCAACGGGTAACGGCGAATCGGATGACATAGCTGCTGCGATTATTTACGCCGCTTTGCAGGGTGCCGACGTGATTAATATGAGTTTCGGCGAAGCTCACGCATCTTCAATTGTTGAAGACGCTGTCAAATTCGCCTATGAATCAGGATGCGTACTTGTTGCTTCATCCGGAAACAACGGTTGGTTCTACCCTCATTATCCCTCTGATTATGATGAGGTAATATCTGTGGGAGCTTCTAATGAAATCAATGAACGCTTTTCAAGAAGTAACTATGGGAACAATATTGACTTAATCGCTCCGGGAGTAAATATACTATCAACTTATCCGAACAATCAATATAAGGAATCAAGCGGAACATCTTTTTCCGCTCCACACGTTTCGGCTACTGCCGCGCTTTTGCTTGAATTGGATCAAACTCTCACAGGAGAAGATGTAAAAGGGATTGTCAAAACCTCGGCAACTGATCTCGGAGATTACGGTTGGGATATTTATTACGGATCAGGACTTCTAAATATTGAAGCTGCCGTTAATAATATCGGCAAAACTCAATTAGGTTTCACATCTCCTGAAAATGACGTCTTTATAAATCGTGACGAGACGGATATAATAGAGCTGATTGGTTCAACTATTACTCCGATGTTCGAAAGTTATGAAATCCATTTCGGAACCGGTGTATTACCGAAATTTTGGGAACGTCTCGGCGAAGTATCTCTTGAACAGAAAAAGAATAAAATGCTTGCTGTTTTCGATTTCACAAAGCGAAATGATATTAAAGATACAACATATACTTTCAAAATATTGGTTCATCTCAAAAATAATAATACAATTGAGAGCCGTATAAATGTTCATATAGTTTCTGCGGAATCAAAATTGGCTTTCAATACTCTCAAACACTTGTCGGTGTGGCGAAATAATCGGAAGGCGCTTTTAATAACCGCGGAGAGCAACCAAATATCGAAGTTTTCGATTAAATTTAGACAGACAGGCAGCGGAGAGGATTATATAACTATCAGTGACCAAAATAGAAACGCTTTCACTCATTCGATTCTCTTGGAAAATCTTGTAACTCCCGGTACAGAATATGAAGCAGTCGCAACGGCTATAAGAAACGACGGCGAGGAAACCACAAGCAACTTCTCTTTTAGTATTGAGGACGAAGTATTCCCTGAATCAGGATTTGTCAGAAAGCCATATACAATTCCGAGCGGATATTTAAATAATCATGTCGCTGATATATACGGGAACGGCAAAGCCGCGATCGCATTGAATGATATATCATCAGGGACTTGGGGGGCGGCGAAAATATATGAATTCAACAACGATCAATTTGTTCTCAAAGAAACAAGGAATGAATTGCTGCTCCCTAGAGACATCGGAGATTCCAACGGAGACGGGATTCCTGAAGTGTTGACTACAGTAGTTTTGGAAACATTTCTTTTTCAGGCAGACACAAAAGGCGGTGAAGTATTTTCTAAAACAATTTGGTCTGATAAAACTACATTGGACGCATGGGCGGCTGATTTCCACGATTTCACCGGCGACGGAATTGATGATTTGATTACTTACGGCGACACGGCATTTTATGTTCGATCTTTCGTTGACGGAGAATACAAATTAATAGCTACAGCTACTGACACAGACACAAACAGATATAACAGTTTTGGATTAGTTCCCGGTTTCGCTTTCGGTGATTTTGACAACGACGGCAAACAGGAGCTGTGCCATTCAAACAGATACGGTAACATGAGAATTTATCAATTCGAGGGCGATCATTTCACTATGGAAATGATTGATACTGTTGATATTTCCGGGAGCGAGCAATATGTCTGTTCCGCTGATATAGACGGAGACGGCACCCCTGAAATAGTCATAGGCAGCTTCGGCACACAGATCCCCTTTGATAATTATGATGACGGTAAACCGATTTGGACTTTCCGAATATGGAAATCAGACGGGGCGAATAATTATTCTGTTATTTGGGAAAATCATTTCCACGGTGTTCGAGGCAGCAGCACATATAAAAACGGTTTAAGTTCGGGCAATATAGATAACAAATCCGGCGATGAAATAATTATTTCGCTCTTCCCAAATCTCTTCGTTTTCAAATGGGATGCGGCTAAACAGGATATGAAACCTCTGTGGTTGTACCCTGCGTCTTATTCCAATTCCGCTGTTGTATATGATTTTGACGGCAACGGAATAAACGAAATCGGGTTTACTACATTCGGGAACACTTCTTTCTATGAATACAATACGGCCGATATGCCTTCTCCCCCGGCGGATTTGCGGGCCTATGCCATTGACGGAAGCTCTGCACAGTTAAATTGGAAGGCAACGGGCGATGCACATAGTTATGAAATTCTTGAAATGACAAAAACCGAAACAGGCTATACAGGAAAACAAGTTGGAACAACAAGTGAACCGGAAATTGTCCTCAGTAATCTCAGCAATAACAGGCATTATGAATATGTCGTACGAGCGATCAATAATTCAACATCAGAAAAATTCAGCGATATAAGTAATTTTGCCGATGTTTTTACTCATGATCCGATATACGCGGAACTTGCGACTGTAAGAGATAATCACACAATTATGCTTAAATACAGCGCGGCTTTTCTTCCTGACAACAATATCGACCGAGGGAATTTTGAATTATTCACAGCCGACAATGAATTCATCTCTCTTGCTAACACAGCGCAAAAAGCCGACGGAGCGACAATCATATTGTCATTTACAAAAGAATTGCAAGCCGGAGATGTTCAACTGAAGATCAGGTCCTTCTCGGACTATTATACAACGCCGACAATAACGAATTCGTTAGATTTTTTAATTCCTGATTTCCCTGAAAAAGATAAAGAATGTTATTTAACAAATCTTGAAGTTCTTTCTTCGACTGAACTCAGACTTAGATTTAGCGAAGAAATGAACAAATCTGATGTTGAAGACATCGCTAATTACTCATTGACTCCCCTGTCAGCTGTCTCATCAGTAGAATTATCTCCATCAGATCCCAAAGTCACGAACATATATTTGAATCCAAATAATAGTCTTGCAGCTGTCGGAAAGAATTATACGCTTACCGTCACAAATGTAAATGCGGCATCAGGAATTCCGATAACAAAAGGCGCGGGCAACACACTCGGCTTCGTCTTCACTGCAGACAATCCGGACGCTCCGTTCGTATATCCGAATCCGGTGAAATTGTCGGAGGACGCAGATATTTTCTTCGCTAATATCCCGGCGAAAGCAACAATTCATATTCTGTCATTGAGTGGTGAATTGCTCAGAACTGTCACAGAAAACGACGGGAACGGCGGAGCGGAATGGGACGGTCGCGATAGGCACGGAAACGGACTGAAACACGGTGTATATTTATATAAAGTTATTCAAATTAGAAATGACGGTTCGACTGTTGAATCGGGATTGAATAAATTCGCAGTTTTGCCGTAAAAAAGAGGGCGACCACACAGGATTAGCTCCTACAAAACTTCATGCATCAACCGTCGGGTTATCCGTCGGTTGAAATAAATCATCCGACCACAATCACTTCACGTTCCAATTCGACCCCAAACATATTATTCACGGAAACAATAATTTCTTCGGATAAATCATAAATTTCTTGTCCTGTAGCGTTGCCGTAATTGCACATGATCAACGAATGTTCG
>JAQIDA010000300.1 GCA_027858275.1 Candidatus Kapaibacterium sp.
ATCTATTAGTGGTGATATTTGGGATAATGATATGAATTCATTAATATTAAAAGACTATTTGAAGACTGGAGTTCATATTTATTTACAAACATATATTGAGTATGGCAAAATAGAGAGCTTACTTCCATATCTTGAAAAGATTTGGGAACTTGAGCCTAAAGATTATCTGAAAGTTAAAATTATAAAAAAGCTTAGCAAAGCACATATTGATAAGCTTGAATTTATAAGGAATGTTGAACCAGACAAATATTTGTTTGCCATGTGCTTATCAGATAATGAATATGACAACCACACACTTCTTGATTGCTTAAATGAAATAGCAGAAGATACAAAACCATTCGGCATTTTGAATCTAAGCCGGCTGCATAGATGGGATTTGATTGAAGAAGAGATTAAAAAATATTGCGACTGAAAGAACAACCATGAAAACAATTCTAATAATTTTATTTATAGCCTTTACTAGTATGACATATGCTCAAGAACTACCTACGCCGCCTGCTCCGGGTTTTGCTTTTCCTATTGGCACTAAATTTACTATCAAATTACATGCAATTGATTCATTAAATTTCAACTTTTCGATTATTGCTTTTGAGCCATTTACAAAAACGGTGGACACTTACAATAATAGTGACTTGTTTGATAAAAAGGGCCAAGACAGTACTATTACTTTTTACTTCTGCTTAGGAACCAGCGGCGAGAATGAGAAGGAAAAGAAGAAAAACATGAAAGTCTTACTTCTAATGAAAAACTATTCGAAGTTCGCCTTACAGTATAAATCTGATATTCAGCTAAAAGAAGAAGGAAAATTTGAAAATACATCAAATGTCGGTCTGTTCCCAGGAGCTAAAGCAACTGAAATGTGGCCATACATGATCAATATGATCGGATTAAATAATTTTCAAAAAAACAAACTGTTTAGCAAATAATGACAACAGTTGTATTTTGTTTTGTTAAAATAAAAACAAGCACAATGACCAAAACAAAAAAAAATAATCACTAAAATATCTCAAAATCTTAACCAAAGGCGTCCTTATCGTAATTGTATTTATTCCGCTGTTTTACATCAATTAACCAAACAACTCCACATCTTCCGGATAATAAATCTTCTCAAGAGTCAGGCCTTTTGCGGGAGCAAGATATGTGATAGCGTTACGATCTTGCGCCTCTAACATAGCACGAGTTTCCTCGATTGTGTTTTTGCCTCGTGATATTTCAAGCATAGCTCCGGTTACAGCTCTAACCATGCCGTAGACAAATCGATTCGCGCGGATTCGGAGTTGATATGAACGCTCGTCTATTTGAGTCCATTTACAAATATCAACATTGCATACGTAAGACGCAGTCTGAGGATTGTGCTTAGAAAAAGCGGTGAAATCATGTTCTCCGAGGAAAATATCCGCGGATGCCTGCAATTTTTCCAATTTGACTTGATGCTGAACATGATTAGTGAACCTTCGATCAGCGACAGACTCATCGGAACAAATTCGATAAATATACTCTCGCTTCACAGCGTCGAAACGTGAATGAAATTCGGTATCGAGCAGTCGCGCGCCGCTGATAACAATATCGTCCGGCAGGCGAGAGTTCATCACTTGAATGATTTTATTCTCAGGGATTCTGAACTGCTCAGTCAAAACAGCGTGAGCCACTTGTCCGCGGGCGTGAACGCCGGCGTCGGTACGTCCTGAACCGGGCAAATTGACTTCCTCACCGCAATAGTAAGCAAGCACTTTCATAATCTCGCCTTGCACAGTGCGCTGTTCGGGCTGTATTTGCCAGCCGCTGAAGTCTTTTCCGTCGTATTCTATTTTTAATGCAAGTGTTTTCATAGTGTTTTATTTTAATATCTCCCCTGCTTCCGCGCTCCAAAACAGCAAATCCAATTCATCAACCGGAATGCCGACGGTTTTGGAAAATCCGAAAAATCCTTTTTCCGCTTCGAGATATTGTTTCACGCTTCCGACTTTCGGCACTTCTTTATAAACGCAGTATTTGGTCAAATGTTTGAGTATATGGCGATCGAGAATCGATAAATTACGATAGCCGATGTTGCGCATAAAATGCGAGCTTTCCTTCATCCCTATACCATTGACGAGTTTGTTTATACTCAATCGCTTTTCAGGAGCAGTCAAATTAGATATGAGAATGTCTTCCACAACGAAAAACATCTCGCGCAAAGCGAGCAGGCGCTTGGCTTTTTGATTGTGAAAGCGGATGTAATGATCCGGATTGCGAAGGAGTTCTGTCGGATCAAAAGGTTTGTTGCGAAAATCACGCGCCATTAGTTTTTTTTGGATCTCAAAAGCGTTCCGGGCTTTGGATTGCGGAGTGCAGAGGCAAAAGCATAATTCATAGAAATAATCATCCGCCGAGACAGCCGCAAATTCTTTAAGGCGTTTGTCAATCGCGGGTTTGAGCTCTTTGTATTTGAGGATCAGTTCGTCGGGAAGCGCGTATTTTTTCATGTTTTTATTGATTAAATTTTAAGGGAATTACAAAAAAAGCTCGTCGCGTCGGCAACGAGCTTTATATATTCGTAGTCGTACCGTCTTATATCATACCAACTTTTTTCATACATTCTTCAACGCGTTTGTATGAACGTTCGATGTCCATGTCCAAACCTACTGAGAAGCGAACCAGTCCGCTTGTCATGCCCATTTCGTCTTGCTCTTCTTTGGGGATTTCGGATGATGTGCTGCTGCCGGGTGAGCTGAACAGTGTTTTGTAGAAGCCCAAGCTGACCGCGAAGAAACCGACTTTGGCGTCTTGCATTGCCATCATGAATTTGTTGGCTGTTTCTTCATCTTTCGCGTCGATGGTAATCATGCTGCTGTATCCGAATTCGGGATTGATCATTGATTTGATCAATTCGTGCTGAGGATGGGAAGGTAATCCCGGATAAAAGATTTTAACGCCTGCTTCTTCAAGTTTTTTGGCCATATACATTCCGTTCTTGCTGTGTTGAACCATGCGGATATGTAGTGTGCGCATGTTTTTCAATACGTTGCTTGCTCTGTAACTGTCGAATACAGGACCGAGGAGCATAGCGGCTCCGTCATTAACGCTTTTGAGGCTGCATATGAATTCGTGAGTACCGCAAACAGCGCCGCCCGTTGTATCATTCATGCCGTTGATGTATTTAGTCAAGCTGTAAACAACAATATGAGCACCGAGTTGGATCGGGGATACTACCAGAGGACTGAAAGTATTGTCAACAACCAATTTAATGTCGTGTTCATCGCAGATTTTGCGTATTTCGCGAAGATCAGCTATTTCAAGCAATGGATTGCTGATTGTTTCGCAATAGATAACTTTTGTGTGTTCGTTGATTTTGCTTTTGATTACTTCCAAATCTGTGATGTCAACAAAATGAGTATTGATACCGAATTTCGGGAAGAAGTTTTTCATGATCGCATAGCTTCCGCCATAGATTGTGCGGCTGGAAATTATTTCATCACCGGAGCTACAAATCTGCATCAATGTTGAGCTGATCGCACCCATACCGGAACCCATAACCTGTGCGTCTTCGGTTCCTTCCATAGCGGCAATTGCCTGAGACAGGTGGTGTGATGACGGATTCAAGTGACGAGAATAGAGGAAACATCCTTCAACTTCTTCGCTGAATAATTGCTGCATCTTTTCTGTTGTCATGAAAGTAAATGTCGCCGAGTCGGTAATAGAAGGGTTGACACCGCCGTACTCACCGAAAACGTGATAGTCCTGCATGTTGTTCGCATTGTCCGTTGACATAGTATTATCCTTTATGTTTTTATTAAGCTTATCTGTTCTGTAACTAACTATTTGTTTTCTCTTCCAAGCCACAAAAATGCTAAAAATCAATATGATACGCAATTGAAATTTTCGGAAATTAATATTATGATAAATTTTGTGTCGAATAATGGTTTTGTTCTTGTGTAGTATTGTATCATACCTAAAGGATGATATTATTATAGAAAAAGCGAAAAAGTGTTATTATCGAAACAACGATAACAAATTATGATAAATAAAATGCTTTTTGTAACTTTACGCTTCCTGAAACAATCTACTAAGAAAAGAAGAACTACATTCTTGGGAATCACATTGAAAAAACTACTAATATTATTTGTTCTTATGCTGACAGCCTTGCTCAACGTTTCCGCGGCTGAATTCATCAAAACCGGCAACTTGCCCGACATTCAGAAATACTATTTCAACCGGAACGCGATCTCCGATTTCGAGATTGTCGATGAAACAATTATCGCCCTGACCGAATCGGGGAATATTTTGCAGTTTGACAGCGATTTGAATTTTACGGGAGAATTGACCGACAGCCTCGCATATTCATGTCTCGGATGTATTGTCAACCAAGAACTGCTTATCGGGCGAGAAGACGGCTCGATTTTTATGCTCAATCCGAAGACATTGGAGAGAGGGCTGTATGCAAAAGTGGATAGCGAGCCTTTGTTGATAACGATGATTTCTGATTCTAAAGGACTAAGGGAAGATGTATGGGTTGTGTATTATCAGCCTCTCCGAAATTTTGTTCGCAATGATTCCTGTTGGGAGAAATCTACATTTGATGACGGCATTTCGATTTTCAAAAATTTATTCATAAATATTTCTGATACCACTGAAGTACGGACATCTTCATGCAGAGGTATCCGGCCCTGTTTTTTGAATTATTGCAAGTCAAACAATCGAATTTATTATGGTACTACAGGGAATGAATTTGGCAGCTGTTATGGGTACTATGATATTCAAAATAAATCGTTTTTATCAAAAGATACATCCGGCTACGGCTCATATGGTATTGATGAATTTCAAAACGGGAAAATTTTGTCTTTTGGAGGGAATTCTCATTTGGGACTTTTAAGTAACTTTATAACTGAATTGAATGATACTAATGAATCTGTTATTTATTCTGAAAGGTTTTTAGGACTTTATAATCCTGCAACCGGTATTATTAAAGATTCGGTAAGATTGCATGGGAAACCAAAGCACCCGATTAGTATCATATTAAATGACTACGATAAAAAAAAATATATAGTATTTACATCCGGCGAAGTATTTGAAATTGATTACGAGTTTAGGAAATGGAATAAAATTTTTGATTATAAGCATTTATATCAATTTGGCATACCGACCTTCACAAAATCAAAGTTGTTATCAACCGGCAATTATTTATGTTCGACCAAGAAACACGGTTTTTTAACCCTGAAACCGGGTATACTTGAAATTTCTAAAATTAATAATCAAGTTGAAAATGATTTTGTCGGAAAAATTATAACTGCTTATGATCAACTAGTGTTCATTCCAAATTGGGTAGGAATCAATCCTTTTTGTATCGATAAAGGCAGCGTTAAGTTTATCGAGCCATATTCAAAACAGTTGTATCCTGATTTCAATATTTATGAATATATGTTGTTCTCTTGGAAAGATTCTCTATATTCAGTTGTTCAAGGCACCAGTTCGGTTGATTCAACAATAATTTCCGCAATAGTATCAGGCAAACCCGAAACAAGACATAACGTAAATTGGTTTTCTATGTACCCTATTGTTATGGATAAGCTCCTATGTGCGAAAATAAGTGCAGGTAAAATATGTGTATACAGAAATTTTACAAGATGCATAACTAGCCCAATAGTTGGCTCAAATCAATATCATCATGAATATTGGGATTTTAAAAAAGCATTAAATTCAGAAGGACCGCCTTGGCTATTGAATAATTATAGAGGAAATTCATTCTACCTCAACTACAACGAAGACCTGTCAGAATTCGAATGCAGATTCAACCCTCTGCTATATAAATCAGATACATTAAAGATTAAAGACGGCACTCAATTCGGAGAAGAAGTTCTACTGTTGGCAAACAAAGCCTTGTTTACATATCACATAGCTAAAGACTCTCTTGAATTATTTGAATTAGCTCCTCCTGATTCAAGAATTGAGCACATAGAAATCGATAATTCCGGCCGCCTTTGGTTGGCAGGAAAGGGCTTGTGGAGCTATGATTTCACAACAAAAGAACTAAAAAAAATCAGTTCTGTCGGGAACAACTCGATCACAGCTATTTCGAGAAGACCTCTTGAAAATGGGGTTGCTGTTTTTGTTAGGAGTAGAGGTTTGTTTTTCGTTGAGTGAAGCGTGCTGGCACTTCGACTCCGCTCAGTGACCGAAGAGAGGCTTAATTCACCTGCATTGGGTTCATTACGTCAATCAGAAATCAGAACATGAAATTTTTTCGTTTTATATTTTCACACCTTCTCTTTCGTACTGAGCAATCAAGGATTTGGGATTAAGCCCAAATGTTTCGTATTTTGGATAAAATGATATTTTCATATTATCGGGGTTTTAACATGAAGTTTCTTAGAATCGTAACACTACACGTATTTATTATTTTCAACAGTGTGATTCTCAATGCTAATGCAATTAATACTGATATATTTCTCAAAAGCTCTGCTGAACAGGATCATTCAGCATCAACTACGGACTTGACTGGTGCAATGACGTTTGATTATGACTACAACAACGCACTCAAAGTTTTATCGACGAACGGAGATATTATACTACAGGATTTTCCTGTATCAAACAATGAAACAGCTTCTATTTCGCTAAAAAAATTAAGGCCAATTACCGATGCTAAAACGATGTTCTATATTGGCAGCCGCCGTGCTTTGCCACCGGAACAACCGAAAATTATTCGATATTCCGGAACTGTGGTCGGCGAGCCCGGGTCGAAAGTATTTTTGACTATATCCGACAAACGCTTATTCTGCAAAGTCTCACACAATGACGGCCGATCTTTTGCAATTGCACCTTCCGATAAAAAACCATCACAATGCAGGTTGATTGATGAAAGAACTTTTTACAAAGATTTGCCGTTTGACTTCACTTGTTTCACCGATGATATTGAATCCGGTCTTGCTGAGAAACTGAAATCGAAAAGCCTCCATACTCAGTCTGAGAAAATTCTTGAAGTGGAAATAGCTCTTGAAACCGATACCGAATTTTTTAAGGCCTGCGGATCAGACACAGATAAAGCACAGTGGTATGCTCTGAACCTATTCGCTATGGTTACGACAATATATGAAGAACAGCTTGGAATCACTATATATATTCCGGCTCTGATTACATGGACTGACAGCCCGGCAGACCCTTATCAATGTGCAGGCAACCCTTTTACGCTTGTTGATAAGGCAAGAGTATACTGGGAGGAGAACCGCAAAGATATAAAACGTGATATTTTCCACGTGATGACATCTATTTCCTACGGCGGGGGCGGGTTCGGTTATTTCGATGCCCTTGGTCGCAAAGACGGTTATGACTTCAGTACCAGTTCTGTACAATGTCAGCATAATTATCCTACATTCGCGTTCACTTATGATGTATATATCATTGCCCATGAGATGGGACACAACTTCAACGGGCAGCATACACACAGCTGCTACTGGGGCTATCCCTTAGACACATGTGTGACAGCGGCCGCTATTGAGGGCGGATGTTTGGATTCCGGTTCACAACCAAAGCCAAATCCGGGATCAATTATGAGCTATTGCGGTGGTACTAACAGCAGCTTTGGCATGGGGTATATGGTTGAAATGGTATTCTTGGACGAGAACATTGATCTAATGAGAGGCACGGCTGAAGATGCGGATTGTTTGAATGAACCTGTAAAACCAACTGTTTTATTAACCGGCCCTAACTCACATCGTTTATATGATCCCGGTCAAGAAATCCAGATCAATTGGAAATCATCACGAGTTGATTTTGTAGATCTTCATATCAGAGATAATAATAGTAGTTGGGTGACAATCGATAGAGATATTGACGCGTCTTTGGGGGAATATCAATTCAAGCTTCCTGAGAAACCCGGCAATAATTACAAGATCAAAATATCCTCGTCTTCAGATGATATTGTCTCAGATATCAGCACTATCGGCTTTGCTGTTGGCAAAGAAAGTCAGAGCGGACTCCTTGGAAGCTATATGTTTGCCGGAAATACAGAAAGTTCCATACCCGGAGTCTATCCCGACGCAGTAACTGTATCAGCAGTCAGCTTTGGAGTCGATCGGTTTGGGAGACCCGAAAATGCTGCTCAATTCGATGGCAATGGGTTTCTGTATATACCAATGGCCGACTGCCGCCGTCAGGAATTTTCTGTTTCTCTGTGGCTTAAAGCAGATAAACTGAGTAATAAAGGCTTCCTGATAGGAACTGACTATGGACCGGGCTTGAATGTCTTCTCAATATATAACTGGGGAATCCTTGGCTGGTCGCTATACCGGGCGGAAGGACTGAAACAGGCATGGGGACCGGGTATCGGTACAGGAGAATGGTATCACGCAGTATTTGTATATGACGGCAGCAGCTCAGAGATTTATCTGAACGGAGAAAGCGTAGCAAAGGAAGATATAGACGGCTCTTTGCTTGAGTTTGAAACCGCTGTTTATATTGGTGCGAGAAATGGTAATGAGGCTTTCATGGGATTGATAGATGATATTAAAATTTTCGATAGAGCAGTAAATGCTGCCAAAGTAACTGAATTGTTCAATGAACTACCGGATGAGAATAAAGTAGCAGACCTCTTGTTGCCGGTTAATAAAGGCACAGAGATCGGACGCCCCGTTCATTTTTCCTGGAGTTCAGTTGCCGGGGCCGGCGAATATGAAATCGAAATTGATGAATCTTTAGAATTTTTAGATCCGTTTTCTGAAAGGTTGTCGTCCGAAGATTATACATACAACGAATGTCTGCCTGAAACAGAATATTTCTGGAGAGTCCGTGCCTTCATCAATGACACTGAGAATGAGTTCTCAGAAGTGTTTTCTTTTACAACTTCGTCTGATGTCGGAGTCGAGGGAAGTATTGAACAAGACATTTGGAGAATATCTCCCAACCCGGTTGCCGACGAATTGAAAATATCTCTGAACGGTATATCAAACCCTAAAAGCATTCAGATAGTGAATATATCCGGAATTATTTTATGTAATGAGATGATTACACCGGGAAGCATTGAAGCGAGAATATCGGTCGCAGATTTACCGCCGGGTTTATATTTGCTCAAACTGATGTTTGAGAATAATATTAAGGCAATTAAATTCATTAAGAAATAGGCTGTGATGTATTTTTTCAGGGAAACTATAATTTGACTAACATCACCTATCGGTATATTAATCAAAAAACTCGAGTATTTATATAAGAAACAGGGGATGTTTCAAAAGAGACCTTTTATATTCCTAATGATTTGCTTAATTTAAATATTGTGGTTAATTTGTGTTAATAGTGCTTATTAAATAATTTATAAATAAATATTTGGAACTTTAGATGAAATATTCCCCGATTGATAACATGTTGTTTATCAAAAACAGAATGAATTTTGCTGAAAAAATGAAGCCTAATTCTATCGCAATTTTTAATTCTAATGATGAAATGCCTCGCAACGGCGATCAGAACTTCCAATTTCGCCAGAATTCGGATATGTTCTATATGAGCGGTATGGATCAGGCGAAAACTATATTAGTTTTGTATCCTGATTGCAATCGCGAAGAAATGCGCGAAATTATCTTTACTGATGAAACAAGTGAATTGGCCGAGATCTGGTACGGTCATAAATACACTAAGCCTGAAGCTCAGGAAACTTCCGGTGTTAAAAACGTGAATTGGCTCGATAAATTTGACTCTGTTATGGCCGATCTGATGTCAAACGCCGATAATGTTTATCTCAATACAAACGAAAATATCCGCTTCTCTTCGGAAGTTGAATACAGAGACCTGCGCTTCATCAAACAGATGAAACAGAATTATCCTTTGCATGAATATATGCGCTCAGCTCCGATTATGAGAGAACTTCGTACAATCAAATCTCCGGTCGAAGTTGAATTGATGCAGGAAGCCTGCGACATAACAAATCTGGCATTCCGCAAAGTTCTTAGATTCATCAAACCGGGCGTTATGGAATATGAAGTTGAAGCTGAAATTATCGCTGAATTCATCAGAAATCGCGCCAACGGTCATTCATATTCTCCAATTATCGCCTCAGGAGGCAGCGCCTGCGTTTTGCATTATGTTGAAAATAATAAAGAATGTCAAGACGGCGATCTTGTCTTGTTCGATTTCGGCGCTGAATACGCTAACTATGCAGGCGATATGAGCCGCACGATTCCGGCAAACGGAAAATTCAGCGACCGCCAGAAAGATTGCTACAACGCTGTTCTAAGAGTAATGAAATCCGCTATCGCGTTGCTTGTTCCGGGTACGACAATCGACGAATACCATTCTGAAGTGTGCAAAATGATGGAAAAAGAAATGATCGGTCTCGGTTTATTCACTGCTGAAGATGTAAAAAATCAGGATCCCGACAGTCCATTATTCTTCAAATACTATATGCACGGAACTTCTCACTATATGGGCGCGGACGTTCATGACGTGGGAACAAAACAGCAGAAACTCGAAGCAGGAATGGTATTCTCATGCGAACCGGGTATATATATACTGGATGAAGGTATCGGTATCCGTATCGAAAACGATATTCTCGTCACTAACGACGGTCCCGTCGATCTGATGAAAGATATTCCGATTGAAGTTGATGAGATTGAAGCTTTGATGAGTGAAGGAAAATAAGATAAGAACCTCCCCCTTACCCCTCCTTTGCAGGCGGGGGGATAAGAATGGAGGAAGTGTTACGGAAGAAGATGTCAGACACTAAAGAAAGTGTCAGACATCGAGGAAAAGAACAGCCGGCACCTTCCGAAGGTTTCTTTACCTTCGGCAAGGTTTCCGGGAATAAAGAAGAAGAAGATAAGAACCACCCCGCCCTTCGGGCACCCCTCCTTGGAAAAGGAAGGGGAGTCAGAATTGGGGTATTTAGATAAATGAAAACAAATGATTTGAAAATCATATATTTTTAGAACTAATTTAAGGAATGTCTATGTCGATGTTAAAAGGACATCCCAAGGGACTATTCGTCCTGTTTTTCTCGAATATGGGTGAACGCTTTGGGTATTATACCATGCTCGCCATATTCACATTGTTTCTCCAAGACCATTTTGGTTGGGATGAAACAAGAGCCTACAACTTGTACGGCATCTTTCTTGCCGGTATTTATTTTGCTCCGTTGCTTGGAGGTATAATTGCCGATCAATGGTTAGGATACGGAAAGACCGTAAGTCTGGGTATTATCATAATGGCTATAGGCTATGCCTTACTTGCCGTTCCGGTAGCGGACGACCCTACTCCCGTTTATATTGCTTTGGCGGTAATTTCGCTCGGTGTAGGTTTATTCAAGGGCAACTTGGTTGTTATCCTCGGTAACCTCTATGAAGGCGAAGGCCTTAAAAAGATGCAAGACGCTGCTTTTAATATCTTCTATATGGGTATTAATATCGGTGCCATGTTTGCTCCTCACGTAGCTCGCTCTTTGAAAAATTGGGTAATGGAAGGCGACGGATTCGTTTATAATAACGCTATTCCGAAAATCGCTAACGATGTTATCAGAAACGTAGACGTTTCTCCCGAAAGAATGGGAATTATTCAAAGCGCTATGGATTCCGCTCAAGGAACTTATGCAAGTCTTCAAATATTTGCCGAAAAGTATATTGAATCTTTGTCGACAGGTTATCACTGGGGATTCGGTTTCTCGGTTGTGACTTTGGCAATTTCGATTGTTATCTTCCTTAGTTTTAGAAAATATTACAAAGAAGCTGATTATCGTCAGGCTGACAAAGTGCAATCCGCTGATTATGTTGAACTAACTCCAAAACAGACACGCGACAGAATTTTCGCCCTGGTTTTAGTATTCATCATAGTTATTTTCTTCTGGATGGCCTTCCACCAGAACGGATCGGCACTCACCGGTTTTGCGAAAAACTATACGGATTTGACCGTAAGCAAGTGGACTTATCTGCTGTTCTCAATTCCGACTCTGCTGTCAATTTTCGCGGCGATTCTCGGTGTCTTCGCTATGATCAACAAATCAGCTTCAAGAGCTATGAAAGGTCTCGGAGCATTATTCTTTGCCGGCGGTGCGGGATTTATCGCATACAAACTCGGTTACTTGGGTATGGATTTACCCGGGGTTATCACTGATACACGTATTGACCCGGAACTGTTCCAGTCCTTCAATCCGATGTTCGTAGTATGGATGACCCCTGTAATGGTCGGATTTTTCGCATATCTTGCCAAGCACAGCAAAGAGCCTTCCGCTCCTGCTAAAATTGGAATAGGTATGCTTATTACAGCTTCTGCTTATGTGATCATGATCGGTGCGTCAGCGATGCTTCCGAGTGTCCATTCTCTCGGCGGTAACGCTGTTGATTCTGCTTTGGCGGTCAGCCCATACTTCCTGATCGGGACCTATTTCACTTTGACTATAGCAGAGCTCTTCTTGAGCCCGATGGGTCTGTCATTCGTGGCAAAAGTAGCTCCTCCTAAATTCAGAGGTCTTATGCAGGGTGGTTGGCTTGCGGCTACGGCTATAGGTAATTATGCCGCCGGTTTCGTTGGCAGATTTTATCAGCAATGGGAATTGTGGCAATTCTTCTTATTACTGGTTGTTCTCGCAGCATTATCAGGCTTCATAATGTTCTCGATCTTGAAGATTGTTAACAGAGCGTCAACTTCATAATCATTTGATTATTGATGTTGGATAAAAAAAAACACTCGTCGGCTTTGCCGGCGAGTGTTTTTTTTATGGTTGTGCAGGCAGTTGAAGCTTCATGTTGCGAGGTTTAGCAGGGAAATTCACACACAACACGGCTTTTGCCGTATGCAAAGTAGTATAAGATTCAATGTCGAAGCCGGTACAATAAGCTTCCGTTTGCAATCTCTTCAATAATATCATATATTAGTTAAACTTTTAAAACAAAAGGATTGTTGAATATGAAAAAAATATCCCTTATCTCTTTGCTGTTTCTCGGCATTTGCTGCTGCTCCTCACCAAGAGAATTGGCTACTGTCATAAAAGTTGACATTAACAAGTATGCCGGCCGTTGGTATGAAATAGCTCGTCTTCCCAATAGTTTCGAAAAAGGATTAGAATGCATTACGGCGGTTTATAAAGTTCGCGACGACGGCGATATTGACGTTATTAACAAAGGACATCAGGCAGACAACAGGGAAATAGTTGAGGAAGCAAACGGCAAAGCGTGGGTTCCTGACCCGAATTTCCCGGGCAGATTAAAAGTAAGTTTTTTTTGGCCTTTCGCAGGAGACTATTATATCATTGAACTTGATGATAATTATCAATACGTTTTGGTGGGTGATCCTTCAAGGGACTATCTATGGATTCTGTCGAAAGCGAAAATATTAGACGACAATGTTTATAATAAACTTATTAAAACCGCCAAACAACGAGGTTTCGATACTGAAAAAATGATTATTGTGAAGCATGACTGCAAATAGAATGCGAGTCCGGTGATACAACATGCAATATAAGAGCATACAGTATCTCTATGTTATATAGAGGATGAAAATAAATACAAAAAAAGTGTAACATTTTGCGATTTGGATTGTTATTATAATTAAGATGAGCGAAAAAACGGAACAAATGGAAGACATTGAGCTTTTCTCGATGCTTCGCGGTTCGAAAGCGGAGTCCGAAAAGGCGTTTTCCGAGCTTTACGCTCGGCATTCTTCTCGTGTTTATGCATATTGCCGCCGTTTTTTGGGAAATGCCGAAGAAGCAAGCGATGTGTTCCAGGACACATTCTGCCGCTTCTACGAAAGCTCTAAACAAGATCGGGAAATGACAAATGTCCCGGCTTATTTGCTCAGAATCGCAAGAAATTTGTGTGTGAACACGAAAAGAGGCGAGAAACCGAACATAGTGTTTGAAGATTACATGGTGGTGAAACACAATAGTGACAGACAGGACAAAGATGAGTTACTCAATCTAATCAAAATGTCACTGGATTTGCTGCCCGACAATTACAGAGAGATGTTTGTTTTGCGAGAATATGACGGACTGTCTTACCAAGAAATATCTGAGGTTACAGACATACCCGTCGCAACGGTAAAAGTCAGACTGTATCGAGCTAAAAAAAAATTAAGAAAGATACTGGCTCCTTATCTCGCTGATCTGTCGCAATTTGAATGATTTATCGCAATTTGAATAGAAAATAAATAGTATTAATTAATAGATCTGAATTTGATATAATGGAAAATTATTCAGAAAATAACCCCTCGGAAATGCTCAACCTCTTCGCTGACGGTGAGCTGGACAGCGGTTTGCATTCTTCACTCTTCGGCCAAATGTCCGAAAGCACGGAGTTGCAACAGGAAATGAGCGAGTTGATCGCAATTCGCGAATCTGTCAAGAATGATTCCGAGGCTTTCGCGCCTCCGGCCGGTGCCAAGCGCGCGATTATGGCTCGTATAGGTTTGACCAATTCTCATAAAGTCGCTCCTCTGCCTATTGCAGGCGGTATAGCATCTTTGTTTGGCTGGATTAGAGTGCCACTGGCTTTTGCGGCTATCGGCAGCTTGATGACGCTTTGGATAGTGTCAAGCGGCGATGATGAGATTGCGATTGATTCAACGGCAAAAATCCCTGTGGTCAGCTCATTCAATACGAATGAATTGACGGTGAATGTACCTAAGGAGAGTTTTGCAGGCGTAATAACTCCTTCTGAAGCAGCTGTCGACAAAATCGTTGCGACTTCCGACGGATCAGTTTTAGCTTCAATTCCGGTCGACAATGATCAAAATCAGTTTGCCGACGATACAGAGTTTGCTTCTCCTAATCTTCCGGAACAAATCAGCATGTCAGATTTGTCAGTCGCTTCTGCTAAAGATTGTGATTGCGGTTCGTTAAATAATTCCGAAAATAATATTATTTCTTTCAACATATTGCCTTTTGCCGGTGTAAAGGATGATATGAGCAATGATTTATTTGTAGGAGAGAGTTTCGGGCTGACATTCAGAATGAGCGGAGTTTCTTCCTTCTCAACCGACGAAATTGCGGATAATGATATTGCGCTCCAAAACGGTATGAATTTGGGTCTGTATTTGCCTGCTACATCTAATTTGTTGATTGGTATTGAACTTGGCAACGAACAGTTTTCTCAGCCTTTCACAGAGAAAAAATTCGGACGAGATATTACATATAAGAAGAGTCCCGATGTCTTCTGGGCAGCAGTCTCAGCACATTATACATTTAACAATGATTTGATTCTTAACGGTCGCATTAAGCCTTTTGTTCAAGCGGCAGTCGGCGGTTCTGAATCAGGTGTAATTTGGAAATGTATATCAGGTTTGCAATATAACGTTCACGGTAGAATGGGCGCGAGTTTGGGAATCGAATACGGCGGACTCGGCTACACACCGGAAAACTCATTCCAAACATCTCACAAGATTGGTTTGACCTACGGAATGTATTATAAGATTTGATCAAAATGTTTTATTATGATTTTTATATCAGCCTTCTTTTACTTCGGTGAAAGAAGGCTTTTTTTGTCATATAGATGAGACTTCCTTTTTTGGTATTAACAATGCTCTTCCTTTTCAGATTCGCTCAGGGAAGTGGGTGTTAATTTGTTCTGGTTTACATAATGTGGATTATGTTCCGTGTTGGGCACAAAAGAAAAAAGCCGCTGTGGCGGGTTGCCGAGCGGCTTAATAAATTTGATCTTCATTAGATGAGATTGTAGAGTTATTATATTGTTGGAATAAGTATTTTAGTACAACAAAAAGGAAAAATGTTCGTTCTCGATTTAGGCCATGTCCAAATTTCACTCTTTTTGTTCCCTCTAATATTATAATATCCCGATATTGATAAGCAGTATTACGTGCGATTGACATATGCATAGACTCTATCTCGGACCACTTGAAATACTGTGTCCGACCAATTTTCCCAACCCCAATAAATACTTTGTTTTTCACACCTATTTCAATTTCTACTCTGCAAAATAATTCAAAAATAGTTACATAGGAAAAAATAAAAATAAATAACAATGCAACTATAT
>JAQIDA010000373.1 GCA_027858275.1 Candidatus Kapaibacterium sp.
GTCTTATATCACGGAGCACAAACAGAAATTTGATGATCTGGACACTCTTATTAAAAATCAAGATCGGATAAAGAGGCAAGCTAATGGGGGTAACAGCATTCTGTTCTCCTACCCTCCGAATGAGGAAAATGCCTATATCAACGAGTTGAGAAAAATCTACACTGACAAAGCAGAATTTATAGATGTCAGCAAGCTTCTAGTAAAATATATCGATGTGGAAGGTTGGGACTCATTCAAAGATTATTACATGGCTTATCAAAGCACTGCACATAAAGTCTTTAGTTCCGACGATCCCACTGTTGATCTTAAAGATATGATTATTAACGCAATCACGGAAGCGTGCCAAAACAATAAAATTCCATTTTTAATTAGATCCGGCTGTCTCTTTGGAACTGGGATCGATAGTGTAAATATTATGGAAAACGATAAAGTAATGAGTCAGTCTCAGCCGTTAGTGATTTTTTATCCGTCTAAGTGCGAAAACGATCTTTTATATTTTTTGAATTTTAAACCAGCATCAAAGTACCGTTGTACATTGGTTAAATAGGGAGAAGCTCATGCTAAATATTACTGATATCTTGAATCTTAATCTAACTGATGAGTTTAAAAGTGTCATAGACCTTGAGTCAAGAAAGGACGATGTAATTCAGTCTGAGATTGAATCATATATTGTGACCGAAGGTATTGCCAGGCACTTAAGCAGTTTTCTAAATGATTATAAATCGAACATGCAAGAAACCGGAGTATGGCTTTCCGGATTCTACGGTTCCGGGAAATCTCACTTTGCTAAGATGCTTGGGTATATCCTTGCTAATCCCAAAATAAACGGTACATCGGCGATTGATCGGTTTATACCCCGCTTGAAAGGAGTTTCTGGTGAGGAATTACTTAAAAATTCGATTAACGGCTTAGCTCCTTATAACAGCAGAGTAATATTCTTGGATATAGCAAAACAAGACACTTCAAACGGTTTGGCTTTCACTCTTTTTGCCAATTTTTTAAAGAATCTGGGCTTCAAAGATGACATTCACGGATATATGGAGTTTGAGCTTTTTATCAATGGTAAATATGATGATTTCAAGAATGCGGTCTTAAAACTTGAGAATCAGGAGTGGAACGAATTTAAGAAAATCAATCAGAATGCAATTAGTGGCATGCGAAAAGCTAGTCTGGAAATTGGGTTTACTGAAAATGATTATCAGAATATACTTAACAATTATGGTACAGCAATTAAAAATTTCTCTGCAGGAAAATTCAAAGAAGAGCTCAGTAAGTATCTGAAATTCGAGAAGGAAGAAAGATTAGTGTTTATTTTTGATGAGGCCAGCGAGGCTATCAGCACAGATAAATTCAGCTTGCTTGAGTTGCAAGGTGTCAGCGAAGCCCTGTCAGGATTAGGCAGCAGAGCCTGGTCTATAGCTATTGCTCAAGAGAAACTCGATGATGTTATCAACAAACCTAATGTAAACCGAAGTCAACTAACAAAGGTTACAGATAGATTTAAGACAAAAATACATTTAGAGTCTACCGAGGTGGATTTAATTATTCGAAACAGACTCCTCCAAAAAACAAACTCAGGTAAAGATAAATTACTTGATTATTTTAAGGAAAAGAAAGCGCTTGTTGCTGACGCGACTAACCTGCAATCACTAATAAAGGAAACTCAAACTACAAATGCTGATGACTTTGCTGAATACTATCCCTTCCATAGATACCAGTTTGATTTGATGCAAAAATTCCTGTTCAGCTCAAAAGCTTTAGCGTCGTCTCAGATTGCCGAACGCGGAATGATTATTACTACAGTTGATGTTTTGAAAAAACAAATCAACAAAATGAAACTGTTTGATTTTACTCCCGGATACTCGATTTGCGCTGAAGCACAACCTGCTCCGCCGGCTGAACTTGTCAACAAATATGACTCTGCTCAGAAAGCCTTAAATAAAAGCAAAAGCAGCATTGACGGCAAAGAGCTTCTTCAAGTAGTACACTTGCTTGTGGATTCAGATTTCATTTTCCCTACAGTCGCAAATATCACAAAAAGTTATATTTCTGATATTAGCACTTATTATCCTCAAAAAAAAATAATTGAACATGCTCTTAATACTCTGGTTGATTCAAAAGTCCTACTACTCACCGGGAGCAATTATAAAATTACTTCTGATATTGAAGAAAAACTGCTGGCAGAAATGCAAAGATTATCCGTGGGCTATGAATTGAAAAAGAGAAATTTTATCAAGTATCTTAAAGACTATAAATTTTTTGATGAATTTGCTGTATACACAGACATCGGCGATTCTTTCAAATTTAGCATACTCTCAGATCAGGAGGACGAGCTCTGCGGAGCGAGCAACAAGAAACTTCAGATGACAGTTTACAGTCCTTTTAATATCGGCGGTAACAGGCAAGATTCTATTGATCAGATCAAGACAGAAACTCAAAACAAAAATAATATATGTACTCTTATACCTGTCGACAGTGAATTTGAGCAGATTAATAAATTGATTGAAGAAATTATTCGATATGAACATTTAGCTGAGAACAATGCAGGCAATTCAGACAGTGACATACGCCAAATTCTCCGCGATTTTGCATTAATTGCAGAGGATAAGAAGAAAAATTTGAAATTGCTTGTTGATAGTGCCTACAATAATGGGACATTAATATATTTGTACGATGAATTCATTTTAGATGATAGGACATTTATAAGTAATATAAATAACATTCAACAGAAAATGGTCAAGAACATTTATACTAAGAGATTGGAGACTCAGCTTGATGACGGATTGGTTAAAAAAATTTTCTCCGTTCAAAAAAATCGCTTAAACAGCATATTCTCCGGCAAAGATTATATATTCTTTGACGCAAACGGGACTTTTATCGGGGATCACTTGAAAGTAGTTGAAGAGATATCCGCAAAAATCATTAATAGCCCTGTTGACGGTCGTAGTTTGGAATCGGAATTGTCAGGTGCTCCGTGGAGCTATTCTTTCGGGACTATTGTTTCGACTCTGGCAGTTTTGTTTCGTGCAGGGCGGCTTACACTTAAATTCGATGAGCATCCTTATAATTCATATAAAGATAAAACTGCACAGGATGCATTTGTTAACACAACTAAGTTCAGATCAGCAGATTTCCATAGGTTATCGGAAGTGCTTTCTGCTTCTGAAAAAAGGGACGCAGTTCAATTGCTTATGGACCTTAAGTTCCAAAAACATACAAATAGAAAATTGGATTGGGATGACAACGATTTCGAACTGGCTGACGGTATCAGAATGATGGCCGACCACTTCATCGTCTTGCTTGAGTCACTCAACGATACCGTTAAGCAATTTAAAAAACTCTTCCCCGACGTTGATGCACAGAAACAAATTTTGATGGAATTTTCCGGAAAAGTTACTGAGAACAATTATATCGACAGAGTGAAGCTCTTGATGAAAAAAAAGGACGGTTTTAAATCTGCTGTTGAGACTATTATCGCTGCTCAGAAATTTATTAAAGACAAATTCGCAAAAGTAAATGCTTATAAAGGATTTATCGAATCGGTAATGGCAGAATTGAACAAAGCAGCTCTAAGTGATCAAGATGTCAAAACGGATAAGGATAATTTTTTAAAACTATACAATCAAGACATGGTTCAAAATTATGACCAACTCCAAAATATATATCAAAAAGTCAAAGACAGATATTTCGAATTGATAAAAGACGCAGCCGGCAAGATGAACAGCAAATATCAAAAACTTGTCAATGATGTTAAGATCGCGCGAGACCTTCTTAGAAACTATCCCGACGCTCCAAACAACAGTAACCTCAACAAGATAGTATCTTTGAACAAGTACTGCTCTGAGAGGATCGTGACTAACGTTGATTTGAAAAATTCTACTACTTGTAATAATTGCGGCTTCTCTCTCTCTGATATGCTTGATTACATATCCTTGGCAGCGACGAAAGAGAACGAACTTCTTATTATCAAAAGTTCATTCGTCTCCTCTGCTCCCACGCAGGTAGACCCCGCGATTGGTCAAACAACGGATGCTGCGCAAAAGCCAAGAAAAGTGATACTGTCCATCCCCAACAAGATTATGACAGTGAAAAATTATAAGGATTTGCTCAGCGATCAACTGAAAGCTGTTGCCAATGATGAGCCCGACAATCATATTGAACTGGAAATTGAAATCTAAAATCATCAGGACAATTAATACATGAAACTTTCAGAACATACCGACAGGCTCAGACAGCTCATTGAAAAAGCATTTGACAAGCAATTCGCAAGGTTGGGCTTGGGCAAAGATGAATCAAGAGACCCAAGTACATTGTCCCCCGATTCTCTTCTTAAAAGAGATAGATATGAAGCTGTAATCAAAAGTCATGAAGGAGAGACGGGAGATTATACAAGTGCTCGTGCAAAACTAATGGACGAACTGGCTTTCACTCTTTTCAACAGGCTTGCAGCCATGAAAGTTATGGAGGCCGCTAAATTGTTCCCGCCGGTTATCAGCAAAAAAACTGAACACGGAGACCGTTCTTTTGGGCATACCGCTTGGTTAGAAGAATTCCCCAAAATGCGCTCTGAAGAACTCGACGGCATTCGTGAATATTTTAAATTTGCCTTTGATGATCTGGGCGAAACTCTTCCGCTGTTCCATAAAAATTATCCTTACGCTCTGTTGCCGGATCCGATCAGCCTGAATGATATTATTGACGCGTATAACAAGGTTGAAAAAGACTCTAATATTGATGATAGTATTTGGGAAAGCGACGATATTCTCGGGTGGTTTTACGAAAGCTATAATAATTACAAAAAACTGGCTCATAAAGAGAGTAAGGCGAAAACTGAGTTCGACAAGGTCAGTATCCAGAGTCAGGTATATACTCCCCGCTGGGTAGTTGAATTTCTTATTAATAATTCCATCGGCAAACTCTATCTGGAGATGTACCCGGATTCGGTTATTCGAAACAACTATAAAATTGCTAATGCTCCGACAAATTCTACTCGGAAAATAAAACCTTTGCATACAATCAAAATGATTGATACCGCTTGTGGATCAGGAAACTTCCTGCTCTATGCATTCGATTTTTTCTATGCTCTTTATATCGATCAGATTGAGAATTATGATGCTGATTATGATGAGGATGACATTCCTCGGCTTATTATTGAAAACAATCTGCATGGGATAGATCTTGATGACAGGGCTGTTCAGCTGGCTCAGCTCGGTCTGTTTATCAAGGCGAAGAAAAAGCGCAGGAATCTCAGTCACTTGAACTTCAATGTGGTTTCTTCAGATTTCTATTTACCGGATTATGATATAGTAAAAGAAGTTTTCGAGACAAGCGCCGAGCTGACCGGACAGCAAATAGATTTGATCCGAGAGACTTGGGGAGATCTTAAAAACGCTTACAAATTCGGTTCTTTGGTACGGGTCGGGAGCAAGCTTAAGGACAGAATCGCCGTTCTTGAGACCGACAATCTTTCCCTATTTCCTAATCGTGGGATAAAAGTATACGGTGATTTTGAAAAACTTTTTTTTGAGAGCTTGGAAACGACAGTCAAACAGTATGCAAAAACCAAACACGATACTTTTCTTTCCGGGAAAACCCGCGACGCTGTTACTTACCTGAAATTGCTGACCCAACGCTACGACGTTGCCGCGGCTAATCCTCCGTATACGGACAGCTCGGACTTCGGTCCGGAGCTCAAAAAGTTTATCGACGAAAACTACAAAAAGCCTTATAAATTCAACACTAATCTATACGCCACTTTTATTAAGCGCTGCCACGAGCTGACTAATGAGGACGGCAAGATTGCTATGATTCATCCGCACACATTCATGTATATTAAAACATTTGAGGATGTGCGTAAATTTATTGTTGAGAAAACTCATATCGATGCAATGGTAGATTTTGGTCTTGATCGAGTGAATATGTTTGGACCGGGAATACTGGTTGATGCTACTTTTTATGTCCTTAGTAAGAAACAATCAGATGTGAAAGGACTTTATTTCAATCTGGCGGCAAATCTACAGGAAAAATTCAAAAAGGAGAAGTTCCTTGAGGCATTAGATAATTATATATCCGGGACTGCAAACGATCGTGTATACTCACTCTCTCAATCCAAGCTAAAGATCATCAAATCATGGCCTTTTATTTATTGGATAAGCGATGTGTTTAGAGAGAAGTTTGAGGGAGGATTGATTGAAAACTCTATAGATATTCGAGCTGGAATACAAACGTCAAATAATAATCGATTTATCCGTTTTGGGTGGGAAGTGAATAAAGACGATATTTTCCATGAGGATGAAAAAGCTATTGGTGGGAAAAAATGGGTAAGATATTCAAAAGGCGGTCCATATAACAAATGGTTTGGAAATCTTTGGCTTGTAATAGATTGGGAAAACAATGGCATAAAATTGCAGAAATATTTACTAAGCCGAGGACAAGATCTACATGCACAAGAATATTATTTTCAAAATGGCTTAACCTATTCTGCTTCAGGTAGTAAGGGCGCTTCATTACGAATACTCCCCAAGAATCATCTTTTTGATATCGGTGGTTCTTCAATATTCTTAAAAAAAGAATTCCAAGACAATTTCTATATAATGGGATTGCTTAATTCAAAACTTATCTGTTATATTATTGATTGTTTGAATCCTACTGTGAACAAACAACCTGGTGATTTAAAGAGAATTCCTTTTGTTATCCCTCAAAAAGTAATTGGTCATGATATAACTAAATTGAGTACTGATTGTTATTCAATTAAGCGCAATTTGTGTAAATATTCTATTATTGAACCTGATTACAAAGAATCACTTTATAGGGGAATTGGAAGCATCAAAATTTTTCTTTACTATGCCAACCACCTCCTGACTCAAGTCCTCATCAATGAGGCCATAATCAACGAAAAGATATTCGAAGTCTATGAATTGACTGAAGAAGACAAAGCAATGGTTCTGGCAAAAGAAGGCGAAAGCATAGGCGGCCTGCCGGTAAGCGAAGAAGCCCGCAAGGCCTATTTAACAGAAGAGGAAGCCACCAAAAAGTTCCCGCTTGATAATATACGAGAGTATATCGAGCAACTGCCGACAAAAGAGTTCACGGAAGAAGAACGAGAAGATATTAAAAGCGGTTTCCCAACCCTCTATCAGAGCAACAACGATCTGGAAGAATTCTGTATACGGCATCAAGTCAACCCGATCAATGTCTGGTTATGGTTCAAGCAAAGCAATGTGATCCCACAACAACGAATGCACACGCTGGCAATGGAATTTCTCGCCGATATGATCCGTGAGATCCTCATGGAAGACGAAGACGGTATTATACCGCTTGTACCCAATGCCGGCGAAAAAATATTACTCTATCGCATAGAAGAGAAGTTTTCAGAAAAAGGTTTCACGATGGCACAGTACTCTGAGTTCGACAAAGTGCTTGGCCGCGAATTGAATGATTATCTCAACAATCATTTCTTCAAAGCCTTGTCCGATCATCTCAACTTGTTTATGTATCTGCCCAAGACACCCTTTATATGGCACATAACAAGCGGCCCTGAGCAAGGATTCGACGCATATATAATTATATACAAATGGAGCAAGGACAAGCTGCAGAGCATCCTCTCTGTATATCTGGAAAACAGAGAGCGATCACTAATCAACCGGCAAAGCGACCTGGCCAACAACGACAGCGCCCCGGCCCAAGAGGAAAAAGAAAAAATTCGCAAGCAATTAAGCGAACTTGAGAGCTTCAAGCAAAAAGTAGATGATCTGTTAGAAGAACGCTATAATCCTATACTCGATGACGGTGTCGGGAAAAATATAGCACCGCTGCAAGCAAAAGGAATGTTGGCATACGATGTGCTGAACCCGGGACAATTAAAAAAATATTTAAATGCTGATTGGTAAAGGATACTAAAAATGATAGATCAATGGTTCAAAAAAGATTTAAATAAAATATTCGAGAAGCATAATACCGCGGTTTTCATAGACCCAAGCGGAGAAGCAAAGTTCCTACTCGACACACTCCCCGATGATTGCAGAATTCTGCAGGCGCATTCTAATATTGAAGAACTTGAGCTGAAATACATCATAGAAAAAGGCAGTGAATCGTCGCAAAAGAATTTGATATATACACAAAGACCTATAGACAAACTCTTGTTCATACGAGAATACTGCGAGATATACGGGAATGTTAATATCCCCGATATTTATGTATACATCAAAAGAAAGGTCTACGATACAACTAAGCTCAATCTGAATCTGGACAGAAATGAAACAATCGCTGCCGGCATGGTAAGCGCAGGGAAACCCGTGGACTTCTGGGCAAATTTGTGCCGCAAAGGAGCAGAGGAAATATTTGATATGACCAAAGAATTGTTGCCCTTCCTGAATAATCCTGAAGCCTATGCAGCGACGTTGACAGACGATCTGCTACGGGATCACTTTTACCGCAAAGCCACAAATATTCTCGGACAAAAATACTTTCCCCAACCTGCGAAAACATTGGCAAAATCTCTTGTGACCATGATGCTGGACGGTTTGGCAAACAACACCGGTGACAAAGTCTTGGATACTGTATATTATTCATGGCTCGATTCAAAAAGCCGTTTTAATTCCTTCGTCGATTATCTGAAAAAATATAAACTGCCTGCTGCAGCGGATTATAAATCAGCCCATCCCCATCATCCCTTTAGAGAGATTGACGAAAAATATTTAGCTGAAATAGGTCAAGGTATCAATAATTCAGAGTCAATATCAGAGCATATAGCTCGAATCAAACAAAGATCGCTAAGCAAACAAGCAAAATCAATGGGAATAACATTTTGGGCTGACGTTCTTGTCCTCCTCGATTTCGACTCGAAGAAAATTTCAACCTTAAGCTCCCTGTCGGACTGCATAAAATTTTACACAAAGCATTTCTACAAATTGGATACAGCTCTGAGGAATCTTTATGTGGAGTTTCTCAACAAAGAAGAATTGCTTAGACCTTTGAACGATCGATACAAAGGATTTATCGAAGAATACGGATACAAATGGTTCCAATACTTCAACCAATACGAAGAAAATCAGACCGGAACCCTTCAACACATCATTAACGAAAACAATAACAACAATAAAAAAATAGCGATAATTGTCGGAGACGCAGTCAGCTATGAGATATCTGAATCAGTAGCAGTGGTAGTCAACCGGCAATTCAAACTGACGAAAAAGACAATCAAGTCAGATTTTCCATCTATCACTGAAAATAATATCAGCCGAATCTATATGGCAAACGGGATGACGGAGAAACATCAAAACAAACGAGAAAAATATTTGTCTGCGGAAAATTCCGACAAAAAAATCGATTATATCATGTTGAACGATGTCAGTGAAGAGGCAAAACCGAATCCGTATCTGATCTGCACGTTTAAAGATATTGACGATATGGGTGAAAATCAGCAACAAGAAGCACTTAAGTATTTTCCAAAAACAATTGACTTCCTTGCCCAAAAGATAGAAACACTTCTAAAAAGCGGATATACAAAGGTTTACTTAATATCTGATCACGGATTCGTATTAACCGGACCACTCCGTGATTCCGGCAAAATATCATTAGACTTTTCAGGCGAGAACCAACCGGCAGAACGATACATCCGAACCGTCGAGCGGCAATCGTTTGATAAAAATTATATATATGAAGCCGAGAAGAAGCACGGAGACTATAATTACGCCTATTTCTCTAAGACCATAAATCCCTTCAAAACTCGTGGAGTCTATGGATTCTCGCATGGAGGTATCTCATCCCAAGAACTTCTGACACCCCTATTCTGTTGGGAGAATCCCCTAAGTTCAATCAACCCTCTGAAAGTTCAGATAAGCAACAAAGCAGACCTAAAAGAATTGGCAGGAGAGTATTTTGAGATAAAAATCCAATCAGGTCCGGAATCCGACAACTTATTCGCGACAAAAAGAAAGGTCTACCTTGTATTTTTTGTCGACGGCAATCAAACTGCCATAAGTGATATCTTCACAATCATACCCGGGGAGACCTTAACTAAGGAGTATAGTTTTGACGGGCAGAAAAATAAAGAGGCACAATTGCGCGATGCTGATACAAAACAAGTTCTCGACCAAGTAACCGTCACTCAAAACAGCGATCGAGATTTAGGCGGACTGTAATAATATAAGGAATGACTCATGCCGACAATGAACAAATTAGATATCAAGCTTCTTGAAAACTTCAAAGGATATGTGGTTAGAAAAGACCTCGTCCTTTCATTAAAAATTGGAGCCAATGTGCCTGTATTTGTGCTTGAATACTTGATTGCGAACTCCTGCTCGACCGATGATGAAGCTAAAATAAAAGCCGGCATGGAAAATGTCAAAAAGATACTCAGTGAACACTATGTGAATCCTGAACAAAGCGGACTGATCCACTCAAAAATAAGAGAAAAGACATCATATAAAATTATCGACAAAATCTCTGTCGAACTGGACTCCAAAAAAGACAAATATTGGGGAAAGCTACAAAACAGCAATATCAAGAACGCCAATATCGAAGACTCATTGGTTCTGAAACATGAAAAAATGCTAATGGGTGGTATCTGGGCAATTATTGACATCGAATACGACAAGACAATCAAAATAGGAGCGACGATTTATCCCTATGTGATTACTGAGATTAAACCAATCCAACTATCAAGTTTCGACAATAGCAAGATCATTAACAAACGCAAAGAATTCTCAAAGAGCGAATGGCTGGACTCCCTGCTTCGAAGTTGTGGATATGAACCTACAGCAGAAGGAGTTACGCAACGAATCAAAATGCTGCTGCTGTCAAGACTGCTGCCGATGGTCGAATCAAATTTTAATTTTATTGAACTTGGGCCGCGATCCACCGGTAAATCATTTGTATTCAAGGAATTGACACCTTACGCGGTATTAATATCCGGCGGGCAGGGAACTGTCGCTAAATTATTTGTACACGGATCAACGGGCAAAGTTGGCGCAGTTGGTCAATGGGACGCAATCTGTTTCGATGAAGCAACGGACAAAATATTTAAAGATCGAGACGCAATTCCACTGATGAAAGATTATATGGAATCAGGCTCCTTTTCCCGAGCTGGAGCAGGCGGTGAAATCACCGGAATCGCCTCAATCATTTTGAACGGGAATATCAATCAACCCGTTGAAACAGTACTACAAACATCGCATCTGTTTAGTCCCCTGTCTGATGAAGTCAATAGTGATACGGCATTCCTAGACAGAATCCACTATTATCTACCAGGTTGGGAAATGATAAAATTCTCGCCAAAACATTTCACTTCAAATTTTGGATTCAGCACTGACTATTTTTCGGAAGCCCTAAAATCCTTCCGCCGCAAGACTTATACAGATGTTCTCGAAGAGCATTTCTCTCTCGGGTCCCATTTGAAACAGAGAGACTCTAAACCCGTAAAAAAAACAGTTTCCGGATTTATAAAGCTTATGCATCCAGACGGATTGTATACCAAAGAAGATGTCCGCGAATATCTTGTTATCGCATTAGAGATGAGACGCCGCGTCAAAGAACAACTGAAACGAATTGGAGGAATGGAATTCTGGGGTACAAACTTCTCCTATATAGACAAAGAAACCCAAGAAGAATTCTTTATCGGTCTTCCTGAAGAAAAAGGCTCGAACTTAATCGAGAACACTCCCCTTTCTCCGGGTGTTTGTTACACGTGTACAAGCGACGGAGAGAATATTGCACTGGTCCGTATTGAAGCTGTTGCAGTCCTGGGGTCAGGCAAACTGAACATTACTGGAATCAGCAATACTTCCGTGAAGGAAAACATAAAAAACACATATCAATATATCAAAGCCAACGAAAAAACCATACTAAGCGACCGACACTCCCTAAAGAATTTTGACTTAACAATTCAAGTGAGCAACGTACTTGGTTCGACTATTTCTACCGGTATCGGTTCGGCGGTATATATTTCCATAGTCTCAGCTCTGTTCAAAAAGAATTTGAAAGCCGGTTTAGCAGTTCTCGGCAATATCTCCGTTGGGGGTGCAATAGAAAGATCTGGCAATTTTGCCGACAAAGTATCAATGCTCTCAGAAAATGGCGCGAAAGTAGTAATAGTCCCTTTAGATAATTTAAAAGAAATCGCGGATATCCCACCATCAGTCCTCGGAGACACTGACGTCCCCTTCTACCAAAACAATCAGTTCCTAATGCAAAAAGCAATTTTACAGGAATAGTGTAAGAGAGTAATTAACGGATGATCATGCAAATATAAAAATAGGCTGTTAGTAACAATGAGGCTTTTCTCAACATAATGACTCCAGATTACTGTAACCTAAATTCCCGGAGTAAAAACTCCGCTGTTCAAATATAGGAATATCTGTCCGAAAATCCTATTTTTTCTCCCATCCCGTTCAACCAAGCAACTTCACAATGATATTTTAGACATACAATTTGTCTAAACAGCGGTATTAATCAGTGTCAGAGCGTACTTATCCAATGCTGACAGATATTGAGAAAAAATTGATTGTTTGGATTAAGCAAATGACATATTGTCAACAGCGGCTTCAATTTTTCGCCATTTTTCCTTGTAATAATAGGCTTTATACATTTTAAGATAAACACGTCTGCCGCTTGTGATTACTTTTCCTGCAAGTTGGACAAACCAAGTCCTAAATGTGGCGGGTTCTTCATGCCATGATTTCTCATCGGTCAATTTCCGCATCCATACGCTTAAATTATATGCCAATACGCTTGCCTGCCACAGAGCCTCGTTTGCCCAAAAATTATTGGTCAGCAATTGCCCGCCAAACATTTGGCTTTTTACGTTTTCTATCCAATTCTCGCTTGTGCCGCGATCTCCGTAGAGCCTGTGGATTTGCAAAGGACTGTCAACGATATTTGTACAATAACAAAAATATTTCCATATTTTTCGAGGGAACAATACACCGTCAATCTCTGTGCGTTCGAGTATTCTGACAGCTGAAAAGTGCCGTGGCTTGTCCCATGTACCGAGCTGATAATCAAAATCGCATATTTCATAATTCGGCATTCCGGGTACTCTATGCCAATCTTGACTTTTAAGGACTTCTTGAGCGTTTCTTGCTTTCAATTTTATCAAATAATCGAATCCCGCATTTTCTATGACCGTAATTGTCGCACCGGCGAAAAAACCGCTGTCAGCCCTGACTAACAAATATTTCAAGATCTTGGGAAGCATAGCGAATGTTTGCTTTAAAAACTCATCCGCGCCGTTAGCCGTATAAGTATTCCCCGGACGAAACCAACTCAGCAGACATTCTTTTGTGCTGTCAAGAAACGCCAACAAGGGGTGGTAACTTTTCGCACCTTTTTTTTTCCCGTTGTATCCTTTGGCGGCTCCCTCCTGATTGCCAAAAACGGTCTTTACTGAGGAATCTATATCAAGAATGTCTCTTGTCGTACCGAGTATATTATGGATTTTCCCGGACAATCCGCCGATTAAATTCATGAACTCATTTGTGGTACTCATCTTAAATCTTTTCAATCTGTTGATTATCGTTGAGTCACTTATTTTGTCGGACAATCCAAGAAGTCTTTGTAGCAAAGGATCATGACTAAACATCTCTATTTTGCTGAGGCGATTCATTCCC
>JAQIDA010000006.1 GCA_027858275.1 Candidatus Kapaibacterium sp.
ATTTCTAATACTTTCTTTTCTCATCCGAGCCGCTCTTTATATTTATTATCCACTAATTTTCAATAGCTTACACCAAAGCAAACTGAAACACGGTTATCAGTAGTATTTATTGGATGTAATTTGGAAGGGTCGCAATAATGGAAATCAAATATATTTATCAGTAAAAATACCCTTCCTTCTGCTATACGCTAATAGTACAATTTATTATTATTCTATGTAAATTGTTTGTCTGAGCTAAGTCGCATAAATTACATCATATTCTAGAGGATATGGAGTTTTCTTCAATTTGTAATAATAATTTTTGGACAAAAAATTACAACAAAAAGAGTTTTAATAATTTTGGCATGCTTAATTGTTTCGTTGGGCTTTGTGGCTTGTAGTAGCAATCCGGTTGCAGAAGTCTCAGTTATTCAAGAAATTCTTGATAATAATAGATTTATTAAACCATTTAAGACTAATAAAATCAGTGAGATAGTAGAACCGATTCTTGCATACGAAGAAGACGGTTGCTTTTTCAAGGAATAGGTAAAGATCATGGAAATCCTGTAGATTAACTACACTCCGGGGAAAGAGTCAGATATCGAAGAAAGATTCTTAATCCTCTTAATCCTGCGAATCCCTATAATCCTGTTCAAAAATATTATAATTCAAAAAAGTAAATTCATGTATTTTTTATTTCAGATATTTTTGTAATTTGCTTTCATGAAAAAGTAAAAATAAATGATAGAGATATCTCAAGTTAAGATTCTCAAATTTAATTAAGTTTTTGGAGATTTAGATAATGACAGATCACTCATTCAACCCATTCAAAATGGCACAGGATCAGTTTGACGCAGTAGCGGAGAAATTGGGCTTGGACGACGGCACACGCGAATTCTTGCGCACACCGAATCGCGAATATCATTTCAACATTTCCGTTCGTATGGACGACGGCAGTTACAAAGTATTCAAAGGTTTCCGTTGCCAGCACAATGACGCTCGCGGTCCTGCCAAAGGCGGAATCAGATTCCATCCTCAGGAAACTGTGGATACTGTAAGAGCTTTGTCAATGTGGATGACCTGGAAAACAGCTGTAGTTGATATTCCTTTAGGCGGCGGTAAAGGCGGCGTTATTTGCGATCCTCACAACTTGTCATTGAGAGAACAAGAAGCGATTTGCCGCGGCTGGGTTCGCCAAATAGCTCCGAATATTGGTCCTTTGCAGGATGTTCCCGCACCTGACGTTATGACAAACGGTCAGCACATGCTCTGGATGCTCGACGAATACGAAAAAATTTCAGGCGGAAGATATCCCGGTTTTATCACAGGTAAACCTGTCGGTATGGGCGGATCATTAGGCAGAACAGAAGCCACAGGTTACGGCGCTGTATATTGCTTGAGAGAAGCTTTGATCGAAAAAGGCGTTGATGTTAAGAACACAACTGCTTCAATACAGGGTTTCGGAAACGTTAGTCGGTACGCAATCGAACTTTATACTCAGTACGGCGGAAAAGTTATCGCAGTTGCCTCATGGGACAACAGCGAAAAGAAAGCTTACACATTCAAAAAAGAATCCGGTATCAATCGTGACGAACTTTTAGGTATAACAAATAAATTTGGCGAAATTGACAAAACTAAAGCTGCTGCAATGGGTTATGAGATCCTCGACGGCAATGCTTGGATTCAGCAAGATGTTGACATCTTAATCCCTGCCGCTATGGAAAATCAGGTTAACGCAGAAACAGCACCAATGATCAAAGATACTGTAAAAGTTATCCTTGAAGGCGCTAACGGCCCGACGACTCCCGAAGCTGACGAAATCATCAAAGAAAAAGGCATCTTAATGATTCCTGATTTCTTGGCAAATGCCGGCGGCGTAACTTGCTCATACTTCGAACAGGTACAGTGCAACACAAATTACTTCTGGCCAAAAGAAGAAGTCCTCACAAAATTGGATGAAAAAATGACTGCCGCTTACAAAGCAGTATCAAAAACAGCTAAAGATCAGAACGTCTACATGAGAGACGCTGCTTATATTATCTCCATCGCTCGCGTAGCAGAAGCTTGCAAAATGCGCGGTTGGGTATAAATTAGATCTGTCAGATATTTCAAATTTGGAATACAATTACCATCCGAAGATTTTTTCTTCGGATGGTTTTTTTATGGACTGATGTATTTGCTTTTCTATGAATTGCGCAGAGTCGAATTGTTTGTGGAAAAGTCTCTGTTGGTAGTTATAAAAAAAAGTGGCAATTTTGCAGTAATGGAATTGTGATTATAAATGAAAATAATAAATGAGCGCTACAGGCTTCGAAGAAGAGAACTCTGAGAATAACGAAAAATTATTGGAACAGAAGTATCTGACATGGAAGAAGTATATCAAATCTTCAGATTCGCTGAACGATATAGAAGTCCCTTACGGTGAAGAACTTAATCCTGATTTATTGGAAAAACTTGTTCTGTATTGTCTAGATAATAATTATCTGGATGATGCCGCAGTTTTTTGTAAAACCTGGATTGAATTAGCTCCATATTCTTCTGACCCTTATCTCAGATTAGGGATTACTTGTTTGACTCAAGGAAAAATTGATGAAGCCGGGGAGTTAGTCGAAAGAGTTCTTGCCCTCAACCCTTCTGATATTGAAGGTCTTATCTATAAGTCATTGATCCTCAGCCTAAGCGGCGAGCATGAAGAGGCTTTAGAAGTCATCAATTATGCCGAAATTTTAGATCCCGAAAGTTCTGATATTCTCTATCATAAAGGTTTGATTTATGAAGCTATGAGTGATTACGCGTCAGCCATTGATTGGTTTGAGCGCACCGTCAGTAAGGGAGTTCTGCTGAAAGAGTCATATATCGAAATGGCCTATTGCCATCACAGTCTGTATAATTATGAAAGATCAGAACAGTACTATGAGAAAGCTATAGACGAAGACCCTTTCGACTATGATCAGTGGTATAATCGAGGAATTGTCTGCCAGCAATCGAATAAATATAAAGAAGCAATAGAATACTTTGATATGGCTTTAGCGATCAAAGATGATTTTTTCCTTGCTCTGCACAATCGAGCAAATGCCCACGGAGTTCTCGGCAAATACGGCGACGCGATTGACGATTATCAAGAAGCGTTGAAGCTTCGTCCGAACGACATTGAAACTATTCATTGTCTTTCCGGATTGTATGCAGACACCGGCGATTATGAAAAAGCAATCGAAGGATTTACAAATGTATCCGAATTGCACCCCTCTCATTATGAAGCATATTTTGGCAGAGCAGTATGTCATGACGCTTTGGAACAGTATGAAGAAGCACTTGCCGATTTTGATAAATCATTAGAATTCTTTGACGGAAATCCTGACGCTTGGTACGCCAAGGCGGATCTCCTGAATAATATCGGCAAAGCAGACGAAGCTCTGATTTGTTACCAAAAATCATTGGCTCTTAACTCTAATAATGCCGAATGTCTTTATGACTATGCTCGTGTTCTTTACGATATGAACAATCACGCCGAAGCTGAAACAGTCTTCTTGAAGTTGATAGAACTGTCTCCGGAATGGTCGGAAGGATATTATTCTCTTGCGAAGATTTACGCAGAGAATAAGAGTTTTGACAAAGCAGTAAAATTTCTGAAAAGAACATTCCTGATTGATCCGGCCAAAAAGAACATTTTCCTTCGCGAATTTCCCGAAATCATCGGCGAAAATGAACTTTCGCATTATAAAACCGCAATCCTTCAATAAAAACATAATCTTTCTTTTAAATTCATGTAACATTTTCTATATTGGTGTGTTATAATAGGAGTGTGCTGTTATCGGACAGATGTGTTCCGTTCGAATTGAAATAATTATACTGTGATAAATTTGGGGAAGATTATGAAAAAGTATCTGCTTTTTGGTCGCAAAGTTTTGTTAAGCTTGTTTGCGGTCTTGGTTTTGATAGTAGCTTGTACAGAAAGTACAACTGAGCCTGTTTTTGAGAATACTGTCGCGGGGATTTTGACTGACACATACGGAATGGCTGTACCCGGCGCGTTCATAGAAGCCTCCATGAAAACGACTAATCTGAAAGGCGCGAATATTGCTAACGTATTTGCAACTGATACAACAGATGAAAACGGCAGATTTGATTTGTCTGACTTGCCCGACGATCTGACTCAGATTGCAATAAGAATATCACATCCTGATTTCGATGAAGTTCTAACGGATTTAGAAACATTGAGATCTGATAATGATAAGTCGAATATCCAAGTTGTGATGAATCAAAAAGATGAATGTGTCGGCAAAATTGAATTGACGATCACTGACAAAAACGAAACTCCTCTGTCGGGAGTTGAAGTAAAATTGAGAAGAAACGGCGAATTGGTCCGCTATTCGGAAACAAATTCAGAAGGCGTATTATTATTTGAAAATGTATGTCCCGGTGAATACGGATTACGTATCTTCAATGACGGATATTCCGTTATTGAAAAAGGAATTAATGTTCCGGAAAATGACTCAACTCTTATCAAATTACCCATTACTCTAAGTGCCGTAGGTGAACCTGATTCTTGCTGCGACGGCAAAATATATCTGATTATTAAAGACGAAGTAACAAAAGAGATTCTTGAAGGAGCTCATGTTACTATTTGGAAAAACGGGGATAAACTTGATATAAAAATCTCTGAAGGCGAATTTGTTTTATTCGAAAATCTATGCGAAGGCACATACGCATTTGATATTGTTTTGGAAGGCTATAAACACATAGAATTCTCCATAGAAATCGGCTGTAACGAAACTAAAGAAGTTGTCAAATATCTCAAGGGCGAAGCTGATCAGGATACCTGCTGTAACGGCAAAATATATGTAATCCCAAGAGATGCTGAAACAGAAGAATTGCTCAAAGGGGCAATGGTAAATATATTTAAAGACGGTCAGAAAATTGGGTCGAAAATTGTAGAAGAAGGATATGTTTTATTCGAAGATTTATGTCCCGGCAAATATAACTTAAATATAATCATGGAACACTACAAAGGGCCGGAATTCTCCGTAGAACTCGAATGCAACGGTGTAGCAGAAATTCATAAAGATTTGATT
>JAQIDA010000010.1 GCA_027858275.1 Candidatus Kapaibacterium sp.
CAGACAAAGATACCACTGTCATTCTACCGATTAAATTGTAATAGTTTCACGAATAATTTATATTAATATGGATGCAAAACCCGATTATATATTCCGATTTATTTGTAGAACAGTCATTAAGAAAAAAAGGAATAGAAAAACAAATTTTCTGTTTTTTGAATAATATTAATCACATATTTTAGAGGATGTTATGGCAAAAGGACTTGAACTTATAGGTGATCCGGCAGCAGGAAGACCGACTCTCGGAGAAACTGTTCCGATTGCATTGTTTCGAGCGTTAAGACTTGTAGGCATGAAAGAAGGCCTCGACAGCATGGTAGGAGACGCTTCTACCTTGGTTTATACGTCAGGCAAAGGAGTCGGAGCTAATCTCGGCAATGCTATTTTAGCCCAAACAGGAAAAGACCTCGGAAAATTCATTGAAGCGGTCGGCAATCAAGTAAGAAGCCTCGGAATTGGAATAATGGAAATTCTTCAGGCAGATATCGAAAACGGCTATATTGAAATCAAAGTCAACGAATGTGTTACTTGCTCAGGCTCGCCGAATATAGGAGAACGTGTATGTCATTTTGAGTCCGGTTTCATATCCGGTATATTAGAGGCGTTTATCGGAAAAACCGTAAATGTTCTTGAGACCAAATGCAATTGCATGGGTGAAGAAGGTTGTGTCTTTGAAGCAAAATTCTAAATCTTATAAAATTCTGTCGAGAATTTCGGGCACTATCAATAGTAGTGTCCGTTTTTGTCAGAAAGCACAACTTCGGGTTTTCAAAAAATATAGAGACCATATTATTCTTTGGCATAATTTTTTATTGTTTATAATAATTACGGGGTTATAGCAATCGCGTAATTAAAAAGATGTGACGAACAATTATCAGACGCGGGATCAATTATGGATGTCAAATTTTCGGAAATATCAAAAAGATATAAAGAAAATGTTGTTCTTCAAGACGTAAGTTTGTTTTTGCCGTCCGGTAGCTTCAATGTTCTTCGCGGCTCAAACGGTTGCGGCAAAACCACATTATTAGAAATTATCGCCGGTTCGTTAAAGCAGGATTCAGGAGATATTTATTTTGGTTCAAAAGTAGTCAGCAAACTCCCTCCTTTTGACAGAAAAACATTTTATATCCCGCAATCATTACATAAATATTGGCATTTGCTTGATCAGCGTCTATATTGTTATATACCCGAAATGAGCGTTAAGGACAATCTGACTGCTGCAATGGAAACTTCAGGACAAATCGGAGAAATTGAAGATTTGCTCTATCTGTTTAATCTGGACAAACATAAAGACAAAACACCGGATCATCTTTCTTTCGGACTACAGCAACGCTTGGCAATAGCAAGGGCGTTTCTTACAAGACCAAACATCATTTTGTTGGATGAACCTTTGTCTGCTTCTGATGAAAATCAGAAACCCATTTTGCTTGATATTATTAATAAAGCGCACAAAGCTTTCAATACTACAATTCTGTATATAACACATAATAAAGAGGAAGCGGATTCATTCGATGCTTACCATTATATACTTGACGGCGGCAGAATCAAAAAATACGATAAAGCCGAGAATTTAATTGCCAATAACCAACAAAGGGCAAAGAAAAAAGATTGGTCTTTGATTGAGTTTCGGGCGATTGACGATTATCGCGCGGAGATGGAATATACCGGGAAAAGCTATAAAAATCGATACAGCACAATGGGACGAATCGCGCCGAAGGGTCTGTATAAATTTGAATCGAAATATTTGGAGCGAGGTTTTCGTGCTCCGCTTTTTGTTTCTTGGGATATTACTCATCAATGCAACGGCAAATGTTTGTATTGCTACTCTGATTCCGGCAAAAACGTAAATACCAAAACCGAATTTACTACTATGGAAATCCTGAAAGTTGTTGAAGAATTATCCGAAATCGGAGTTCGGGTATTAACTTTGTCCGGCGGTGAGCCGATGATGAGAAAAGACTGGGGAAAGATCGCTGTGTTCGCTCGTCAGAAAGGACTTTCCGTTAATTTACAAACAAACGGCCTACTGATAAACTCTGAGAATGCTGATTTGATTATGAATTCCGAAATAAACAGTGTGGCGGTCACATTGAACAGCCATATCCCGTTAATACATGATAAGATCAGCAATTTGAAGGGTTCTTTCTGGAAAGTAATTCGCGCGATTATATTATTAATAGACAGAGGCGTTCGCGTTGTTATCAATTATACTCCGACTTCGCTTAACAAAGATCATGGCTTGGAAATCGTCGAACTTGCCAAAACACTCGGAGTGAAAGCGGTTAATTTATCATCTTATATTCCGATTGGCCGATCTGATAAATCTTATGATATAAGTCCTGATGATCGACGTAAAATCCTTGATGAATGGATTGTCGCCAAACAAGAAAACAAGGGCGGAATTGACTTAATTTGGCATGACTGCCGAGTTTCGCAATTAGAGTCAAATGAAGAAAAACGAGACTATTTCGGTTGCGTTGCCGGTTGGTTTACCGCCGGGTTTCTCCCCGACGGCAAAGTAACTCCTTGCATATATCTGCCTATCCCGATCGGATCACTTCGGGACCATTCTTTCAGCGAAATATGGAGTAAGTCTGAATTACTAAAAGATTTCCGAAAACGAGAACGTAACTCAAAAGGCAATTGCGGAGAATGCGTAAATCTGTATGAATGCGGCGGCTGTCGAGCGGCGGCTTACGCGAATTCGAAAAGAGACGTTTTTGCCGGCGACACGAATTGTTGGATAAAAACCATCAACGGGCAAATGACTCCGGGAGCCGCAAAAAAAGCTATTGAAAATTCTATTTTCAAACTGACCTGATATTGAGAGTCGTTGAGTTGTGATATTGATACGGGCGTATTCTCACACGCCCGCAAATTGGTTTTGATTAACAATATTCTTGATATTGACAGAGACTTTTTCTTCCCCGGCACTATTCTATTTCAAAAATATCCTCGTCCCCTTATCTTTTCTTGAGTTATACCCCGGTTCCTCCAAAGCGGGGTTGCCGAGTGCGTCTTGTGAATCAGGTCTCATACCTCTTTTGCGAGTATTTAGAGTTGCCACTGCCGGCTTGAGTCCTAAGAAACGAGTAAGCATAAACCAAACTAAAGGAATGACACCGCCGACCACAAAAATTGATCCTCCGATAATTCTCATCCAAGTAAGCATTTGGAACGGCTGAGTTTGGATAAACTCATTGGAGCGGGCAAACCATAAGCCGTGATTAATAACCGCCGCTATTTGGTATAAACCGACGGGGAACAAATTGAGTATTACCATAAGAAACAAACCGATGTTTAAAGACCAGAAAGCAGTTTTTATCAACGTTTTATTCCATACTCCGGGTTTGAGGAGGAAACGGCTACAAAAGAGAACTCCCCCTATTGATAAATTCCCGTATACTCCCATCAAAGCGGCGTGTCCGTGATTCATAGTCAAATAAGTTCCGTGTTCAAAGTAATTAATAATCGGCAAATTAATGATAAATCCAAAAACTCCTGCGCCGAGGAAATTCCAGAAATTTACTCCAAGCAAAAACAGGAATGCTTCAGGAAATCCGAAATTCGAAATTTCAGTATTAATGATACCTTTTTTCTGCATTGCGTCAACAGGCAAACGTCTGAATCTCCAAGCCTGAACGGTCAACAAAATCAAAGGCACGATCTGCATTGTGGAAAAAACGCTTCCGATAGCCAGAGTCGCCTCAGGTTTGCCGTTCCAATAAAAATTGTGAGACACACCGAGAAATCCGGAACCGAGGAAGAGCAAAATCGCGAAATATACTACTCGGTTGGCATCCTCTTTGTTTACTAATCCCATTATAGTCATAAAATAGGCGATAATCACTATCGTGAAAGTCTCGAAGAAGCATTCCACAAACATGTGCAGAACAAGCCAACGCCAAAAGTCAGCAATCACAAAATTTTCATCCGGTCCGGCGACGAAGCTGAAACCAAACATCACAACTATACCCATAACGGCGTATAGAATCCAATGCGGGAGAGCCAAAGTCTTGATGCTTCCGAGCGAAGATTTTACTCCTCTGTATATAATAACAAGCCATATAAGAAAGCCGAGCGCGAGTCCGTATTGCCACAATCTACCCATTTCCAAGAATTCCCAGCCTTGATGACCGAGCCACCTCCAGTATTCACCCGCCCATCCCTTAGGTCCGACAAAGATACCGATAAGTGAACCGACAACAACAATGAATAAAGCCCAGAAAAGTATGTTAATCAACGCCAATTGCAAAGGCGGTTCTTTTGGCGATATGATAGGCAAAATAAATATCGAAGCGGCAATCCAACATGTAGCAATCCAAAGAATGGCCATTTGAGTATGCCAACTTCGGGTTATATTCAGAGGCAGATCCTCAGTGATTTCATAACCGTTGAATTCGGTAAATCCCACAAAATCATGAATAGTCAGGATACCCGACACAACTTGAACAAAAAAGAGGAATATCGCTATGGCAAAAAATTTATAAGTCGCTTTCTGAGTCGGAGTCGGAACAAACTGATTGACAGAGTCTTCAGTGGCAATATCATCTTTTGACGGTTTGAATGTAGTCTGAGATTGGAATTTGCCAAAATAATAAAAAACCAAACCAAGCGCGAAAATCAAGCTGAAGCAGCCGATAATACTCCAGAAAACAGCAGGAAAACTGACATTGTTCCCGGCGAATTCATCATAAGGCCAATTTTGAGTATAACTCGCGTCTTCCCCGGGGCGTAATACGCCGCAAGACCATGAACTCCAAAAGAAGAAAGCGGTTAAGTTTTTGATCTCGTTTTCATCCGAGATAAAATTTGCCGGCGTAAAAGGCTCTTTGCCCTTGCCCTTAAATTTAAGAGAATAATATTTAACCATTTACCAAAAAGAGTAGACCTGACCTTCGGACAAGA
>JAQIDA010000022.1 GCA_027858275.1 Candidatus Kapaibacterium sp.
GAGATTATTTTTTTTCTCATATTCCTGTTAACAGCAAATATTCAAACTTATTCTCAAATTCAGACTTGGCCTCCCGACGGGTTAAATGCCGGGCCGATGCAATTCGTTTTGCCTGACTCCCGAATCATACCCTCCACAAAAAGATATAATCTTGTCTGGGCCGATCAGCTCAGGCCGTATCTGCTTACTGAAGGGAAAATTGAATTTGCAGCAAAGAACTATGTCGGAACGCAAAAAATATGGGCAGATCAAATATCACAGTTCCGCAATTATAATGAAAATTTCCTTTGTCTGATATATCATCTTGCCGCCGGACTCAATCCAAATAAAAATGACGATTGTCCCGATCCTAAGAATAATTCGGGTGAAGGGCATATCGGAGTTGTGTCGCCGGCAGGTTACGTCAGTGAGTGGCAGGAACATTTTTTGCCTTGGTGTCAGAGTAATTCAATAAGCGAAGGCAGCGACAGATTTGAATCCATGTTCCAACACTATAATACTCTGAGCCCCGAAACACGGGTTTGGCATCGTGATCCGTACTGGCTTATGAATTTGGACAATGCCGATTGGCGTACTTATGTCGCAGCCGCCTGCAAAGAATGGATGACCGGCAATACCAACGAAGGATGCTTCTTTGATGTGTCGGTTGAAACGAGTTGGAATTATTATAATCCATCAGATATTTCAGGCGATCCTTACAATTTCAATTGGTGGGAAACTCCTTATGGTCTTGATCCGATAGATAATCGCAATGATCTGGCGATCTATATGAACGATACTTATCTGGATTACTACAGCACTATTTATCAAGCTTTTCACAGCGCGACTGTTGATTATTTGGTGATTCCTAATATAGACCAGATGGTAACATCTGTCTACGACCCCTATTGGACTGACGGCAGCGACACCCAAGGTGAAACTATTGACGGCGCAATGATTGAGAATTTTGGCGGATACAAGGCATCTGATATGTATCTCACTCTTGAGCGGGCCGTTCGACATCTGACAGGCAGAGGCAAAATTATGATTGCTCAATTCGGAGCTGACAGTCCTGAAGAAAGATACAGGCGAACAGGAATGTATATGCTTATCAAAAACGAAAACTCATACATTAATATAATAAATACCGGGAATGCCGAATGGTATCCTGAATATGAAATTGATTTGGGCGATCAGAGTATGCTTCCCGAAAATCTTAATGACCTTAGAGTCTCAGGCGACGGATGGCGCTCCCTCTGGAAGCGTGAATACGAGCATGGTTTCATTCTTTGCAATACTTCTGACGCGGATATTTTTTATAATCTTGGAGATGAGCAGGCAGCCAAAGACGGCAAGACTATTAATTTAGTCGGCACATCCGGCGGCGGAGAAGTCAGTGACGAGGGACAAATAGCAGAACAGACAATAACTTATGAAGCCTTCAACGGATTGATAAAAATTCCTTCTTCGGAATGCGCTATTTTCAAAATCAGCGATGAGACGAGTATTGAAATAGCCGGCTCCAAATCAAATTCCGTGAGCGTGACACCAAATCCTGCCTCCGAGAGTTTTAGCGTCCGACTATTTCTGAAACATTATGACCGGATCATATTGACATAGAGCGATATAAACGGCAGGGAATGCGGAATTTTGTTCGAAGGTCAGCTCAAAACCGGGGAGACGATAAAGACTTTTAATTGCGATTCATTCGCAAACGGGATCTACATATTAAAGTGCTCGGGCAAAGAGTTTTCCGTGATCAGAAAACTCCAAATTAATAAATAGTAAGAAATGTTTGACCAATACTGACTCTATGGTTTTTTGTTAATTAATTCTCAATACAGTGGATAGGGCTGCTAAGATTAGCTATTATAAACGTAACAAATTGAAATATAATGAAATATCAAAGACAACACTATTGATACAGATATTAACAGTATTCTAACAATTCCCTTTTTTATGTTTGAATTATTTTATTAATTCCTTAATTTCTCATTGGATTTTAGAGTAAATCCGCAATTTGAGCATATTACTGCTGACAAAACGACGATTTCACAAATAATTTAAAATTGAAAGACAATTTAGACCAATAATAAATTCAAACATTTTTCACAATTGTAAAGATCAGACTATGGATTCTCTACTTTATGCTGTCCCTGTAGTGGGAATAATCGCTTTAATTTATGCGTTTATCAGTTCGGCTCAGGTTTCTAAAGAAAGCCCCGGAACTGAAAGAATGGAAAAAATCGGTAAGTACATTGCCGACGGAGCTATGGCGTTTCTCAAGGCCGAATATAAGGTCATCGCTATTTTCGTCGTCGTTGTCGCGATCGCTCTCGGATTTCAGGGTGCGGGATCAGAAAATTCTCACGGTTTAGTTGCACTGTCATTCGTCTTTGGCGCAATTTGCTCCGCATTGGCAGGCTATATCGGAATGAAAGTGGCTACCAAAGCTAACACTCGTACAACGAACGCCGCGAGAGAATCTCTCAACAAAGCTCTCGGTATAGCTTTCAAAGGCGGATCTGTTATGGGTATGGGCGTTGTAGGGCTTGGCGTTATCGGACTTAGTGTCTTGTTTATCGCTTACAGCCAAATTTTCGGAACTGATACTATCGCTGACTTGAACAGAGTCGTTACAGTTATCACGGGCTTCTCATTCGGAGCTTCTTCGATCGCTTTGTTCGCCAGAGTCGGCGGCGGTATTTATACTAAAGCGGCTGATGTCGGCGCTGACCTTGTAGGTAAAGTCGAAGCAGGCATTCCTGAAGATCATCCTTTGAATCCTGCCACAATCGCTGACAATGTTGGTGATAACGTGGGTGACGTTGCCGGTATGGGCGCTGATTTGTTTGAATCTTTCGTTGGTTCAATCATCGCCACAATGGTTCTCGGAACAGCATTCTTCGCGATTCCTCAATTTGCTGACACACCTTTCGCAGGTTTGTCACCGATCATTATGCCTTTGCTTATTGCGGCAGCGGGTATCATTGTATCAATTATAGGAACTTTCTTTGTGAAAGTGAAAGAAGGCGGCAATCCTCAGACTGCACTCAACGTCGGAACTTTCCTTTCTTCGATTCTTATGGTCGCGGTTTCATATTTCATTATTAAATGGATGTTCCCCGAAACATTTGAATTCACAAGCAAGATTTACGGCGATACAATGACAATCACTTCCAACGCTGTATTCCTCGCGACTATCATCGGTCTTGTCGCCGGTGTTATGATCGGAATGATCACTGAATATTACACAGGTCTGGATAAAAAACCTGTACAACATATTGCTGAACAGTCTATCACGGGCGCAGCGACAAACATTATCGCCGGTCTCGGAACAGGCATGATGTCCACTGCTTTCCCCGTATTAATTATTGCTTTCTCAATTATGGGATCATTCGCTTGCGCCGGTCTTTACGGTATCGCTATCGCGGCTGTCGGTATGCTTGCTACAACAGGTATCCAGCTTGCCGTTGACGCATACGGTCCTATCTCTGATAACGCCGGCGGAATCGCAGAAATGGCAGAGCTTCCAAAAGAAGTACGTGAAAGAACAGACAAACTTGATGCTGTAGGTAACTCAACAGCTGCAATCGGCAAAGGTTTCGCAATTGGTTCAGCAGCTTTGACTGCTCTCGCATTGTTTGGCGCGTTTATGACAGCCAGCGGAATTACAGGTATTAATATCGCCAAAGCAGACGTTATGGCCGGTTTATTTATCGGTGGTATACTTCCTTTCGTATTCTCAGCTATGGCAATGGGTGCTGTAGGTCGTGCCGCAATGGCAATGATCAAAGAAGTTCGCCGCCAGTTCGCTGACATTCCTGAACTCAAAGCAGCTCTCGCTCTTATGAGAAAAAACAGCGAAGATATGAGCAAATGGTCTGAAGAAGACATGAAAGTTTATAACGCGGCCGACGGCAAAGCGGAATATTCTAAATGTGTTGATATTTCAACAAAAGCTTCTATCAGAGAAATGATGCTTCCCGGATTAATCGCTGTTGCCGTTCCTGTTATTATCGGTTTCTCGTTCGGTGCTGAAATGCTCGGCGGAGTGCTTGCCGGTGTTACTGTCACAGGCGTTCTTATGGCTATCTTCCAGTCAAACGCAGGCGGCGCTTGGGACAACGCTAAGAAGAAATTCGAAAGCGGAGTTGAAATCGACGGTAAAATGTATTATAAAGGTTCAGAACCTCACAAAGCAGCTGTCACAGGCGACACAGTAGGCGATCCATTCAAAGATACATCAGGACCTTCATTGAATATCCTTATCAAACTTATGTCAGTTGTAGCTCTTGTTATAGCCGCGATGATATAAGAAAATCATTTAGTTGATTGATTTAATCAATTATTTGATTATTACTAAAGCCGGGCCTTATCTTCCAAGATAAAGCCCGGCTTTCTTATTTGTGTGGGAGTGTGTGTTCAGATGTCTGACATCAGACGGATGCCAACGAAAATTTTGACAAGCGTTCCGACCATTTGTACAGACGCCCAATTTGGGCGTCTCAGCACGAAATCTAAAAGCCGACCGGATTTTTGTTCCGAGAGACGCCCAAATTGGGCGCCTGTACACAAGCTGCCTGAGAGAAATCTTCGATGTCTGACACTTTCTTCAGTGTCTGACATCTAACTATCACACACCAAATTCCAAAACACCCTGCCCCGGATAAATAACCTCACCCTTAGCCGTTATAGTAACAATCCTCAATTGAAATGCTAAATCAGCATCAAACAGGGGAGACTTAGAAAAAGCAAATTCAATTACGTCATTATTCGCATAAATAAATCTATCTAAAATCTCATCTCCGACAAATTCAAATGAGTCTGTCTTCAAAATAAGTTTGAATTCTCTCGGCGAGAAAAACTCAAATATCAATGAATCAAAATCTCTAAGTGATTTTTCAAGATCGCAACGGAAGTAAATCATATTATCATCCGAACCGAAGTAAACAGTCTTAAGAATAGTCCCGATTTGATGCATTGAGGACATAGAAGCGCCGGCATTGAAAAAACCTGCGTTTTCCCATTCGTCATTATCTATTTTCCCGTTAATATTTGGACTAACAGCCCCTTTGGGCTGTACCAAGAAATTCAGATCTCCAACTATACTGAGTGAAGAAGAAAGAGCGGCAGGTGCCGTTTCAGCGAGTATGCCCCAAATTTGCGTCAGGTAGCGACGGAAGAGAACGTCGAAATCTCTCTTATTCGGAGCCGTATGCTCATCACCGTACCACCAGAACCAGTCACTGCCTTCGGCGATATATACTAATTTCATCGCAGTTTTAAGTTGATCGGGGGAGAGCTTACCTTTAGCATCCTCTATCGCCTGTCTTGCCTTAGAAAGTTCCGACCATGCCTTGCGGTGATCCTCATGTCCAATCCATATTTTAAAATTGCCGTTGATCCACGATCCGGCGCGGATATGATCAATTGCCGGTAGGAAATCGCAGTGATACCCGCTGACAGACTCTCCGCAAGTTACAGTTTCAATATCATCAGCTGCAGAGAAATGCTGATACAATTCGCGAAGGAAGTCAATACCGTTATTCTTATAAAACTCCCAACAATTTTCTCCGTCGAGAATCACAGGCACAACGGCATCCTCCAAACAATCTTCTCCGTATTTCACAATTAACTTGTCTCGAATATCTCTAAGCTTTTGCATGAAATTTCCGGCTGCGTCCAATGGTGCCCAGTTTGAATATGTGAAGCCGATTGCGTCCGAAAGTTGATGGTCTCTGAAAAGAAGCTTGATTTCGCCCTCTTTTGTGTGAAAACGCCTCGGAAAGTATTTATCGAGGTTGTCGCCGACTTCAACTGAATTATACAGCATTTCCTCATCGCTTGCCGTCCATTCAATCCCGTTCTTTGCCAGAAGTTCAAGTGCCTCATCGGACAGCGATCCTTCGGAGGGCCACATGCCTTTAATATTAATTCCCAAACTGTTTTTGTAGTATTGAAGAGAATCCGCAATCTGCGAGGCAGCATCTTCCGGAAAAGCAAATCTTTGATAAGGCAAATTCACATCCGGCATCGCCTCTTGCGCGACATCCGTATCGCAAAGCAAGGGAAGAATCGGGTGATACATAGGAGTTGCGCTTAATTCCAATTGTCCGTTTGAACTCATATCGCTTAAGGCGGAATTAATCCTTGACAAAATATCATTGTGAATTTTCAAGACAGTAACCTTATCATCTTCGCTGAAATCTCTGCCTTTGTCGAACAGATATTTAGTCGCCGGTTGTTGCCTTGATATTTGACCGATCCATGTCAGATTGTACCATACCTGCAGGTCAAGCCAATCGCCTGTGTCAAAAGTATTCATCGGGTCAGCAACTTCATAAAGTTCTTTGAAACGCTGAAAGGGGAGAATCATATTATTGACATTACAAATCAAAAAGGAATCAAGGATTTCTTGTTTTTCATTGTCGCTAAGCTCACTCGCATTGATTCTTGTTAACCGCTGAATTTTGTCTGAGACCGCGCCGGAAACATAGTCCTCAATCTGCATGGACAGAGAAGGCACAAGGTTGACAGTCTGCTTTATATCCGGAAATTCCCTGAACAATTCCGGCAAATCAAGATAATCCTTTACCCCGTGCAGCCTGACCCAAGGCAGCGACAGCTCCCCGTCCGAATAATAAACAGGCTGATGGAAATGCCATAAAATCGCAATTTTCAGAGGCTTCATATTTTATGTTTCAATGTTATTTACTTGTTTAAACAGAAACGTCGTACAGACAGAACATAATTTATCAATATTACTTTGATTAGCAAAAAGATAATTTCAGTTAGACGAATTCTTTTGTATATTGTGATTGTGTAAATATGAAGTATATTATCATCTATCCAGAGACCAAAATGAAAAAGTCAATATTATTATTTCTCATTTCAATGTTAGCAACCTCAAATCTACTCTCATTTTCGGGCAACGGCAGCGGCACAGAAGAAGACCCGTTTCAAATTACTAATGTGAAGCAGCTTCAGGAAATTGATTTGGATATTGAAGCTTATTATATTCTGATGAATGATATTGACGCGGAGGAGACAAAATTCTGGAATAATATCGATCACGATAATGACTCTACAACTTCCATGATTCCAACAGGTTTTGTTCCATTGACAAAATGGGAGAATGCCCGTCAAATAATTTTCGACGGTAAGGATCATGTGATAAAAAAACTATTTATATACCTACCAAAGGAACGGGATGTTGGTTTATTTAGTTATTCTTCTATATATAGTGAGATCAGGAATGTAAGACTTGAAAATTGCTTGATTACAGGAGCGAGAAATGTCGGTTCTTTAGTAGGGAGAAATACAGGTCGAGTGATTAATTCGTATGCTTCAGGAAAAGTCACCGGGAATATATGTTTAGGCGGTTTGGTAGGGGTGAATTCCAGTGCAATTGTCAAATCATCAGCTGATGTGGAGCTGATTATCGAGATTAATAGAGGAACAAATGGATCTGCAGGAGGTTTAGTTGGAGTTAATGGCGGGGATGTTTCTCTATCACATTCATACGGCATCATTAAGGGTGATTATGAAGTCAAAGATAATAATCACTATAG